>JBCBGR010000040.1:0-13712 GCA_038526555.1 Pseudomonadota bacterium | reverse complement strand
CCGCGCGGCGTTGGCTAAAATTCTGCCTGTTCAGTGCGAAGATTTCGCCGCCATCTTCCGCATTATGGAAGGTCGCCCTTGCACGATCCGCCTGCTTGACCCGCCTTTGCATGAATTCCTGCCGCATACGGAAGCCGACATTGAAACGGTCGCCGCGTCCATTGGTGTGCCTGCGCGCGAGTTGATGGCGCGTGCGCGCGATTTGGCTGAGAGCAACCCGATGCTTGGGCATCGCGGTTGCCGCCTCGGCATTTCCTATCCGGAAATCTACGAAATGCAGGCGCGCGCGATCTTGGAAGCGCAAGCCTTGGTCGCCAAAGAGACAGGCACCACCCCTATTGCTGAAATCATGATCCCACTGGTGAGCAGTGAAAAGGAACTCGAAATCCTGAAGGGTCGTATTGATGCGGTTGCTGCCGACATTGGTGTCACTGACTATACCGTCGGAACCATGATTGAACTGCCCCGCGCGGCCTTGCGGGCCGGTGATATCGCCCGTCAGGCTGATTTCTTCAGCTTCGGGACGAACGACCTGACCCAGACGACCTTTGGCTTGTCACGCGATGATGCAGGCAAGTTCCTGCCGGACTATGTGCGCGCCGGAATCATGGATAAGGACCCGTTTGTCACCCTGGATCAAGACGGTGTGGGTGATTTAGTGCGAATCGCCGCTGAACGCGGGCGAGAGATGAAATCAGGCCTCAAACTCGGTATTTGCGGGGAACATGGGGGCGATCCGGCCTCGATTTCCTTCTGTCAGAGTGTCGGTTTGGACTATGTTTCCTGTTCACCATATCGTGTTCCAATCGCGAGATTGGCGGCTGCACAGGCGGCCATTGAAGCTAAATCATTATAAAAATCAGGCGCTTGCGCTGAATTTTGTCATGCTGTTCTAATCGCAGAGGGCTGATCTTGTTGTTTCAGCCAAAAGCTTTATATAAGCGTAACAAATATTGAGAGCCAAACAGGATTGTTATGGCCCCGCACTCAGGTGCGGCATTAACCCATTCGTAACCAGATATCGAAGATTTCAAGCGTGGCGGACAAGTCACACTGACTATTGATCTGAACATGTGAAGCGGTTTGCGACGAACGCAGAGCTTGCATGGCGATGTCTGGCGACACAGAGGAGCGACGGTATGAGACCGAAGCGACAAATTTTTGCAGGGTGGGCCGCTGGCTTGGCGGCTGTTGCCGCTGGCTGCATTGCTATCCCTGCGGCGGCTGACAAAGCCGCCAATCAACGCGCCGATGTCGTGCTGGCGCAGACGGCTGCGGATTTCCGTAACATGCCTGTTCCACAAATGGACGCGGTGTCCGTGAGCCGCCTTGTCGATCTCTATGGTCCTGACTCGCGCGGTGAGACGAACCTGCAGCGTGTTTACTACGATTTGGGCGATGTTGATCAGTCGACTTTTTCTCTACGTAAGCAGAGTGAAGCGACCATGCGCCAAGCTCTATGTATGGCCGAGGCCATCTACTATGAAGCGCGCTCAGAAAGCCGGACCGGTCAGATTGCTGTCGCGCAAGTGATTCAGAACCGGATCCTGTCTCGTCACTATCCGGATACGATCTGTGATGTTGTCTATCAGGGCTCTGAGCGGACGACAGGCTGTCAGTTCAGCTTCACCTGTGACGGATCTATGGACAAAGCACCAAAGGGTGCGGCTTGGGATCGCTCGAAGCAGGTCGCGGCTTACGTGATGACGCAAACGCCCCGTAGCCTTGTGGGACGCTCGACTCATTATCATACGGATTATGTCGATCCGGTCTGGAACGAGAACCTGACACGGACTGTTCAGGTTGGAAGCCACATTTTTTATCGTTTCCCATTCAAAGAACGTCGTCAGTCCTCAGCGTCGTTAAGCATCGCACCGCCGAGCTGATCACCTACAAGACACAAAAAAGCGCGCTTTCAGGCGCGCTTTTTTTATTTCGTGCTAGCCTTAGGCTTACTGGTCGGACCAGTCGTCGCTAACCTTACGTTCATCAACTAAGGTGCGTGAAATCAGCTGGTCATTCTTGAACCACTGCCAGACGCGCGCGCGTTTCTGACCATCATCGCTGATCTGGATCATTTCATAGAGATAGAGGTCGGGCTCACCCGTGCGGGTCCAATTGAGCATCGTCGACCGACCAAAATCATCCAGCTGAACATCGGCCGCCCAGCCTTGGATCAACTCATTATCCCAACGCAGGCGGCCATCTTTGACAGTGGCGGGGAAATCGCGGGTCTCAGTCTTTCCGTCTTCCCAGGTGTAATAGTTCGTCTGGTGGTAGGGATGGCCTTCATCCGGGAAACGACAGACGAGCTTTGAGTGATGCTCATCGACCTTGTTCCCGTCCGCATCATAGTGGCGGTATGTGCCTTCCCAGACGCCTTCGTGACGGGCGAGGGTCGGCATTTGTTCTTTGAGGGGATTACTCATAGTCGGATCCTTTTGAATGAATGTCGACTTTATGGGGTCGTTCAGCGCGACCTTTGATATTTTCCAAGCGCGGCTGAAATCAGGCCTTACCCCGATGCTCTGTAAAGTCTTCGCGACCGCCGAGTTCCCGAATGCGGTCCAAATTCAGGATTTCGCAGGAATGGCTGTCCTTAAACCCAATGGTTCCGGATTTCTTGAGCGCGGAGAAGGCCCGACTAACCGTCTCAATCGTCAAGCCAAGGAAGTCTGCAATATCCAGGCGCGTCATGGGCAAGTCGATATGGGTCGATTTATCCCGCGGTCCCACCGGGTCGAAACGGGCCTGATTGGCACGCAGGTAAAGGATAAATGAGGCCACGCGCTCAATCGCGCTGCGTTGACCGATTGTGTAGACGTGGTCGTGCGCTGATTCGAGTATCCGGGTCAGAACGACGCGAAATTGTGAGGCAAAGCCCGGCGTTGTTTCAAGCACGCGCTCAAGCGCAGATCGCGGATAGCAAATGGCGGTCACATCCGTGAGGGCCGTGGCCAAATTGGGATAACGCTGTGTAGAGCTGGCCCCCAAAAATTGTCTAGCACCGAGGAATGAGAGGATCTGACGGCGTCCATCCCGGCCATTGCGAGCCAGCGCGACGGTGCCATCGAGAATGTCATAGAAATAATCGGTGCGTTCACCCTCAGTGATCAGGTGCTCTCCGGCGGCAAAGCGCCGTTCCCGGCCTTCGGTAAACAGAAACTCAAGCTCGGGGCTATGAACGCCTTCCGCCATTTCTGCGAGATGCCCCCGTCTTACGCTCACCCCATTTTCTCCATAATCTGAAATGCTGCGTTTTCAGCGGACTCCATGGCCGCTTCCATCCCGGTATGCAACACTCCGAGATGTTCTCCGGCAAAATAGAGTGGACCAATCGGCGCGCCCATCTGCCGGGCGAGGCGCTGTGCCTGTCCGGGTTTCCAATGGTAATAGGCGCCGCCGGCAAAGGGGTTGGTCTCGGTCCAATCGATGGTGGCGACATGTTCAAAAGCGTTGGCTGCCGCAGGGCGGAGCTCTTCAATCATGCGGATATAGTCACCGCCAATGTCAGAACGACTCGTCCAGGCTTTGACACCGTCCCCATTCACCCAACCGCGATGGAAGCCCGTAAAGCCGCCGTCACGTCCTGAGCCTGCGAAAATGCGTTCGAGGTCTGTATCCGTCCACATGCTCGGCGCGCTTTGATCGTCTTCCCAAAATTGCTTTTGCGTGCGCATGTGGACTTGCAGGATCTGCGTATAGGGTAGGTCATTGATCGCTTCCTGCTGGGCAGGGTTCGCGCCAACAATCCCGCCGATTTGCCGTAGAGCCGGGAAGGGTAGGGTGCAGATCGCACGACGCGCCCTGTATGTTTGGCTGTCAGTTCTGACTTCGCAGAGCTGCTGTGAGACGTTGATGGACTGGATAGGGGTGTTGGTGATGACAGGACGGTTCAAGCTGGCCGCCATGGCTTCGGGCAGTCTCTGACTACCGCCCTCGACATATTGCGTGTCTCCCATGCCCGCGCTTTGCTGATAAAGCTGCCAGGTCCGGTGCAGGTTGAGCATGGAATAGCTCTCAAGATTATTGGCGTTCAGCGCGCGTCCAACCAGCTTTTGCGCCTCAGAAGAGAACCCTTTTTCGGATAAGAATTGCGCCGCAGAAATATCGAACTCCGGGCTGGCATTCATCCACTGATCCGCTGTGTCAAAACCGGGCGTTGTTGCCAGCAATCGGAACAAGACAGAACTGGGCGGCGTTGAGGCAAAAGCTTCGGGAAAGGCCGGGATAGATAAGGGGTTATTCTGCCAAGCTCCATCAAGGTAGTAGGATGTGGCCGGGCTGCGCCCCGTCTCACTGTAGAGCGGCACATTGAGAGTGTTTGCGACGTCGAGGACGCGCGCATAGCTCGCGCCAATCTGCTGACCGCCCCCTTCAGTGAGGCCATCCCCATGATTTAGCGTGAACATGCGCCCACCGACACGCGGCAATGCTTCAATGACCAAGACGTCGTGACCCGCTTCTTGCAGCAGCATCGCCGCATAGAGGCCCGATAGACCCGCGCCCATAATGATGATGTCGGCATCGAGGCTTTGACCGCTGGGTCGACAAGCCGGAGCAGCCAGTGTGAGGGCGGCGAGACCCGTTAATGCGGTTCGCCTTGTCATTGCGCAATTCATGGGAGAGAGTGTCATGCAGAAGACCTGTGCTGGCAATGAAAATTTTTCGGGGGACTTATGGCTGACGCCAATGCCGTCAAATCAGAGACATCAGAATGGAAGAATGGGTGGCCCATTGTCATCGCCAGCCTTGTCGGCATCGCCTTGTGCCTGTCGCCGCTCCCATATTGGGCGTTGATTATTATCGGACCTGAACTCGCCAAGGAGTTTGGGTGGTCTCGAGAAGTGATCACAGCGGGTTTCCTCTTCATGACATCCGGTGTTCTCATTGGTGCCCCGGTCGCGGGTCAGCTGGTTGATCGATATGGGGCGCGTAAAGTGCTTCTGCCTTCCATTATTGCGCTGGGGCTGGGAACGATTGCGTTCTCGCAAATGACGGCGGATCCGCGCGTTTTCTATCTCGTCTTCTTCGTGACAGCCGTTTTGGGTTCTGCGACGCTCCCCATCACGTGGACCAAGGCGATTGTGAACAATTTCGATCGTTATCGGGGGCTGGCCTTGGGGATCGCGCTCACTGGGACGGGGCTGTACGGGTTCATCGCATCCCCATCCATCCAAGCCATGATCAATGCGTTTGGCTGGCGGTGGGCCTATGTCGGCGTTGGTATTTTGCCGCTCGTCCTGTCGTTACCTTTGGCGTTCTTACTTTTCAAAGATGAGAAAGAAGACCGACAACTCGCAGAACTGGACACATCCGCTGACAAATCTTTGTTGAGCTGGATCTGGGTGCCGGCTTTGATCGCGATTGCGCTCTGTACGGTCGTGATTACAGTTCTCAGCCGTCCAGGCGGAGCCGTAATGGCCATCGCACTCATGGCCGCCTTTTTCCTCGCCTATGTCGGATATGTTTACGTCAAAGCTGGGCAGCAAGAAGTCAATCCGATGCCGGGTCTGACCGTAAAGGAAATCTACGCAGATTACCGTTTCTGGATCATCCTGTTTGCCTTCATGCTGCTTGGGGCTGTTGTCTCTGGGATTATCGCGAACTCGAAATTTATTCTGCTGGATAAGGGCTACACCGATAATATGGCTGCGAGTCTCTTGATCGGGGCTGGCGTGATTGGTCTGTCGACAATGGTCGGGCGTTTGGTTGGAGGCTATCTCGTTGATCGCATCTGGGCGCCCTTGGTCGGATTTGTTTTCCTCAGCGCCCCCGCCATCGGCTGTTGGATTTTGATGGGCGATTACTCTGTCGGCTTTAACGTCGTTGCGCTCATTATGGTGGGTCTTGCTGCGGGGGTTGAGTTCGATCTTATGGCCTACTTTGTGAGCCGCTATTTCGGGATGAAATCATACGGTCGCATTTACGGGTTGATCTATGCCGCTTTTGGGCTGGGGTCTGGGACATCGCCGATTATTTTCAATCTGATACGTGGCGATAGCCCAGATTATTCTGGCGTCTTGCTGCTCGCGTCCTTCGGTTTCCTGATCGGCGGGACAGTATTGCTGGCTCTTGGGAAGTATCGTGACTTCGGACCTGATGCTCATGCGCACTAAGTTTGGTGTTATCCTTGCGACGGTGGCTCTAGCCAGCTGCGCGTCTGCGCAGGACCTTTCCTATTCAAGCCTCTTCCCGCATGAGCCAGATCGCTCTGCCGAAGACATTATGAAGGCCGCTCATGAGGCAGCGGGTGGAGATGCTTGGGTGCGTCCGAAAACCTTGTCGATGGATGGCTACGGCGTCTTTTACCGTGACGGCCAAGCCACCCGTCACGAACGTCATACCATGTACCGTGCCTATGATGCGGGAAAGGCGGACGCCCACCGCGCGGACGGAAAAGTCCGTATCACGTCGCTGAGAGACGGTATCCCGATTATTGATGTCGCGTTTGATGGGGCAGTCACATCAACAGCAAACGGCCCTCAGCCGCAGTCAGAAGCGGATCAGCGTTGGGCCTCAAATTTTGGGTTCGGTGTTATCCGCCACGCACTAGACGAGGGATACTCTTTAAGCCGACTGCCCGATGACCTGGTTGATGGCAAAGCGGCTTACTGGATCAAGGTGATAGATCCTGTCGGGGGTGAGACCCAGTTTGCTATCGCCCATGACGACCATGCGATCCTCAGTGTTGCCTTTGATACAGAGCGCGGCTGGCATCAGCGTATTTACTCAGACTTCTATTCTAAACCCGGCGTCAGCTGGGTGCAGCCCCGCCGGGTTCGCCTGTTTTACAATGGTGTTAAAGCGAATGAGGTGATCTGGACGCGGCATGTTATTGATGCAGAGCTACCTGATTGCCTGTTCACACTTCCAGAACGTGATGAGTGCACTGGTCCGTTTGACACAGTGGATAGCACACCATAGCCAAACCTCAGACCGCATAATGCGGCATTGGGGATAGAGCCTATGGGTTCGGACAGATTCGAGACCATCATTATCGGCACGGGTTTTGCCGGGCTGGGTCTTGCGGCCAAGCTGAAAGAGGATGGTCGCGATAATTTTATTCTCTTGGAAAAAGCCGATACGATTGGCGGGACTTGGCGTGAAAATACCTATCCCGGGGCAGAATGCGACGTGCCCAGCGCGCTTTACAGTTATTCCTTTGCACCCAATCCGACCTGGGATTTCAAGTGGGCGAAACAGAAGCAAATCCTGCAATATATCAATGACTTCGCGGACGATTTTGACCTGCGTCCTCATATTCGACATGGCGCCAAAGTCTCCAGCGCCAAATGGATGGGCGACCAGTGGCAAGTTACGCTAGAGAGCGGAGAGTTTCTGCAATCCCGCTTTCTGGTCTCCGGTATTGGCCAGCTCCATCATCCGAAGGTTCCGGAATTTGAAGGTTTTGACGACTATGAAGGTCCAGCGTTTCATACCGCGCGTTGGGATCATTCTGTCGACTTAGAAGGCAAAAACATTGCCTGTGTCGGGAATGCCGCCAGCGCGATCCAGCTCATCCCGGAAGTGGCCAAAGTCGCCGGGAAACTGACTGTTTATCACCGAAGCCCGAACTGGATCATTGATAAAGGGGATCGACCCTATAGCGCACTGGAAAAGTGGATCGGTAAGGCCATTCCGGCTTTCGCCAAACTCTATCGCGGATCGATCTGGGCGTCTGGAGAATATGGGCTCTGGCCTGCCATTCAGGGTAAATCACTCCAGAGTTGGTTGTTCAAAAAGCAGCATGAGAAGAAGCTGCAAGAGAATTTTCCGGATGACCCGGAGATGCATGAGAAACTGACGCCGGATTACCCGGTTGGCGCGCGGCGTATACTCTTGTCTGATAATTACATCCCAGCGCTCGCGCGGGATAATGTCGAGGTCGTCTTTGAGCCGATTGAGCGATTTACAAAGGCCGGCATTGTGGCTGCCTGTCAGGAGCGCCAGCATGATGCAATTGCGCTGGCGACCGGGTTCATCACCAATCCGTTCTTGATGCAAGTGGATGTGACGGGTGAAGAGGGACTGTCCATTCGAGATCGTTGGGCTGACGGAGCAGAGGCTTATCTGGGTGTCATGACCTCAGGCTTTCCCAACTTCTTTATGCTTTATGGGCCGAACACAAACACCGGACATACGAGCATCGTCTACAAGCTGGAGCAGCAATTTGTGATGATCCGAAAGCTGATGGAAAAAGCGCGGGTAGGGACGGTTCGTGTGAATGCCAAGGCTGAAGCTGAGTATAACCAAGAGGTTCAAACGCGGCTTCGCGAAACGGCCTGGGATAAGATTGAGGCGAGTTGGTATAAGGATGGTGAAAAGGTCACCAACAATTGGCCGGGATCATCGCGGGAGTTCAAGAAACGCCTGACCAATCCGATTTTCGATCACTTTGAGTTTGCATCATGAAACCGTCTTTTGGCTACAAAGCTATGGAAGGGGTGATGCGCCTTTTGAAAACGCGTAACCGCATGTTGAAAGATGCTGCGAACGGTGAGCAGCGTAACGAACTCCCCAAAGGCAAATTGGCGAAGCGATGGACTCGTGCTGAGTTTGAAGGTCGCGCGGTTTGGATGTGTCATCCAGCAGGCGGTAAAACCAAGCGCGTCTATGTCCATCAACATGGTGGCGGCTATGTTTACGGCCTGCTGGGCCTGCATTTCATGTCTCTGTCGGAGCTGTGTGACTATGCCGATATGACGGTGATCCTGCCGGATTATCCCTTGCCGCCACAAGCTCATGCGCCCGAGATTATGGATTGGGCGGATCGGCATTTTGCCTCCGTTGTCGAATGCTACGGCCTAGAAAATGTGGCTCTGGGTGGCTGTAGCGCGGGCGGAAATCTGGCTCTGGCCATTTTGCAGAAACGGGCTGGGCGAGGGGACAGCAACCCTGACACGATCGCGCTCTGGTCCCCGTGGTTGAAGCTTACTCCTGCTGAGACGCCGCCGACCAAAGCGGATGATTATGAGGCGGTGATTACGCCTTTTGGTTTGGAGCCAGCGGTCGGGGCTTATCTAGGCGACAGCGGCGTCGATCGGGCTGATCCTCTGATCTCGCCGATTTTTGCGGATGTCAGAGCGCTTCCCACACTGAATATCGTGACGGGAGCGAAGGACATTCTTCATCCAGCGATTGCGGAATTTGCGGAGACCGCAAAAGCAGCAGATCGATTAGGCGATTATTATGTCGAGCCGGAATATGGTCACTACTGGATGTTCTATCCGCTGAAGGACCGTCACCCGACGTTGAAGCGTATAGCGGGCTGGCTCTCCGCTTGACGCAACGAAAAAAGCCCGCCGTTTGGCGGGCTTTGTTTTTAGGATATTGGCTTGAATTAAGCGGCTTGCTTACCTGCCTGTGCTGACAGGATCTTGGCAACTGTCGCTGCTTTCAGATCATCGACGCTGGCTGCAATACCCATGCTATTCGCGATCTTCACGACATCGGCTTCCAACATGCGGTTGAGCGCGCCTTTTGTGTAAGCTTTCGCTTCGCCGCCGTAGAGCGCCTCACCTTTGTCGGCCATATCCCGGAAGGATTGGGGCGGGTTGAAGCGTTCGCCGTGACGCTGCGCCAGCATGTCAGCGGTTGCGACAAAAGCAGGCAGGCCAATTGTATCGATGTAGCTCATTGGGCCACCCGTCCATGCCGGGAATCCCCAGCCAAAGATCGCACCGAGATCGGCACTTTGCGGATCGAAGACAACGCCTTCATCATAGGTGCGTGCCGTTGGGATGAGCTGTGAGTACATCAGGCGTTGCTGCACTTCGGCCTGGCTCGGTTGAACATTTAGTTCTGGATAGTGGTCAGAGAACCCTTCCCAGAAGTTCAGGCGCTTACCGTCTTCGGCGTAATTGTAGAAACCCGCACCGAAGCGACGGCCCTGACGATCAACTTTCTCGATCATGAGTGCGTAAAAATCTTCTGTCCCAGAAGGCTTATAAGCATCGCCCAACTCTTCCTTCGTGGACTTCATCACGTCATAGCCTAGCTTGAGCGTTGTATCATCTGCGACCGCAAACGGACCAATTGGCAGGCCGAGGTTCAATGCACTGTTTTCGATGAGAGCAGGCTTTACGCCTTCCATCAGCATAAGCACAGCTTCTGTGATGTAGGGCGGGAAGACTTGGTTCGTGAAGAAGCCGCGGACGTCTTTCACAACGATCGGGGTCTTCTTGATTTTGCGGTTGTAATCAAACGCAGCTGCCAGAGCCTTATCGCCTGTGCCTTCGTGAGGAATGATTTCCAGCAGTGGCATGCGCTCAACGGGGGAAAAGAAGTGTAGACCGATGAAGTTTTCCGGACGCTTAGAATTCTTCGCCAAACCGCCAATCGGCAGTGTCGATGTGTTCGAGGCAAAGATCACGTCCTCGCGGATAACCGCTTCAGTCTTCTTGATCACATCAGCTTTGACATCAGGGCGTTCAAACACAGCTTCGATGATCAGATCGACGTCTTTGAGGTCATCGTAGTTGGATGTCGGTGTGATGCGAGCGAGGAAAGCGTCGGCTTTTTCCTGTGTCATCTTCCCACGCTTCACGCGCTTATCGAGGATTTTCTTCGTGTAAGCGACGGATTTTTGCGCTTCCTCGTCTGTGCGGTCGAGGGACACGACTTCGAGACCTGCTTTAGCAGTCACGTGTGCGATACCCGAGCCCATCAAGCCCGCGCCGAGGACGCCGACTTTTTTGATTTCGACAGGCGCGATATCCTTCGGGCGACCCGCGCCTTTTTCAGCCGCTTGCTTATTCACGAACAGTGTGCGGATCATGTTCTGCGCAACCGGATCAGCAAAGAGTGTCAGGAAGTATTTCGTCTCAACTTCGACGGCCTTCGTCATCGGCAGCTGCGTGCCTTCGTAGAGGCAAGACATGATCGCCTTGATGGCCGGGAAGTTGTCCTTGGACTTTGCCAGCGCCATCGCATTCGCCGCGGAGAAAAACTGAACCGCTTTCGGGTTCATCGCGCCAGCGCCGCCGGGTACCTTGAAGCCTTTGACGTCCCATGGCTGCAATGTGCCGCCGAGATTGTCTTTGACCCAAGCGGTGGCTGCTTCGATGGTTTTGCCAGGCTCAACGATTTCATTGATGATGTTCTGGGCTTTCGCCTTTTTCACATCGAGGTTTGCGCCCGTCGTGATCATCTGCGCGGCATTTTGCAGACCTGCGAGACGTGGGATACGCTGTGTACCACCGCCACCGGGCAGAAGACCGACGAGAACTTCAGGAAGGCCGAGCTTCACTTTGGGGGAGTCGGCCGCCACGCGGTAGTGACCGGCCAGAGCCAGTTCCAGACCACCGCCAAGGGCGAGGCCCTCTAATGCCACCGCGACGGGTTTGGCTTTTTTGCCTTCGCGTTGGATTTGGCGGTCTGTGTGTCCGCCTGTTTCCAGTTTACGGAAGGCGCGGTTGAGCGTCATGCCCGCTTCAAACGCGTCTTTATTGAGATCACCGGATTGCTGTTCCAGCATGCGAAGGTCGGCGCCCGCCATGAAGGCGTTGTCGCGCCCAGACGCGATCACGAGACCTTTATAATCATCATTTGTGACAAATTCGTCGATGAAGGCCGGGAGGTCTTTCATCAGATTGTCGTCAATGACGTTCATGCCTTGGTTCGGCACGTCGATCTTCAGAAGGGCGATTCCGTCGCTGTCGAGATCGACGGAGAATGTTGTGTAGTCAGTCATTCTTTTAGTCCTGTCGTCTTTGGCTTAAATGCGCTCAATGATGGTCGCGATGCCCATGCCGCCGCCAATACAGAGCGTGACGAGGGCCGTTTCTTTGTCCGCGCGCTCGAGTTCATCGACCATGGTGCCGAGGATCATTGCGCCTGTCGCGCCGAGTGGGTGACCCATGGCAATCGCGCCGCCATTCACGTTCATGATGGAGTGGTCAACGTCGAGCGCCTGCATGAAGCGTAGCACAACAGCGGCAAAGGCCTCATTCAATTCGTAAAGATCAATGTCTTTGGCATCCATACCGGCCGTCTTGAGCGCTTTTTGTGCCGCAACCTCTGGACCTGTCAGCATGATTGTTGGCTCGGAACCAATAGAGGCCATAGAGACGATGCGTGCGCGGGGCTTGATGTCCAGCCGCTCGCCAGCCGCTTTGTTACCGAAGAGCAGGGCAGACGCGCCGTCAACGATACCGGAACTATTGCCGGCATGATGGACGTGATTGATCTTTTCGACCTCTGGGTATTTCAGCTGCGCGACGTCATTAAAGCCGAAGTTCTGGCCGAGCATCGCAAAGGACGGGTTCAACGCGCCGAGCGCTTGCATATCAGTGCTCGGACGGATCGTTTCGTCTTTGGCTAGTACGTCTACACCCATTACGTCTTTGACGGGAAGAATCGACTTGTCGAAGCGACCTTCTTCCCAAGCTTTGGACGCCCGCTTGTGAGACTCGACGGCATAAGCGTCAACATCATCACGGGAGAAACCATATTTCGTGGCGATCAAGTCGGCTGAAATACCCTGCGGTACGAAGTAAGCGTCGAAAGAGGCTTGCGGGTCGGAAATCATCGCGCCACCATCGCTACCCATGGGGACGCGTGACATGGACTCGACACCGCCACCCATGGCGATTTCACATTCGCCGGACATGACTTTTGCGGCTGCGATGTTAGACGCTTCCAGACCGGAGCCGCAGAAACGATTGACCTGAATGCCAGAGGTCTGGATCGGGAAACCCGCATCCAGAATGGCTGTGCGTGTGATGACCGCGCCTTGTTCGCCGACAGGGGAGACGCAGCCAAATGCAACGTCTTCGACTTCGCCTTTATCGATATTCAGGCGTTCCGGGATGGCTGACATGACTTGTGAGGCCAGCTGCAAAGGTGTGATCTCGTGCAGGCTACCGTCTTTCTTGCCTTTGCCACGCGGGGTTCTCACCGCGTCGTAGATAAATGCTTCGGCCATGGTCGAAACTCCTCTGTTTGAGTCTGTAACTTAAGTTGCGCTGCCTCTAATACGCGCAAGCGACCAAGGGGAAGGGGCGAGGACTGCGATTTACAGCTTCATCAGTGATGTGTTGACTGCCGATAAGTGAATGGAAGTTAGAAGATTCATTCTAAATTTTAGCGCTGTGACCATTAAACCACATCTCTGAATATAATCTGACGCAAGTTTAAATGGAGACTTGCGAGTCTGGCACGCAATTTCTATGGCGTGTGACAAGACCGTTACAAAACGGCTCAACCATAACAACCGACCGGGATTTTCAATGATCAAGACACGTTCGCTGCTCGCGGCTTCGACAGCAGTTTTTGCCATTCTTGCAACACCAGCCTACGCTCAAATCGATGATGAAGTCATCGTTACGGCGACAAAACGTCAAACAACGCTTCAAGACACACCTGTTGCTGTGACCGTCACCTCCGCGGACGTTATCGAAAAAGCGCAGATCCTCGATATTAAAGATCTGCAGACTGTCGTTCCCACGTTCCGCGTGTCACAGCTTCAAAACTCCGCTAATACAACCTTGACCATTCGTGGTTTTGGTAATGGTGGTAACAATTACGGTATCGAGCCTGCTGTTGGTCTGTTCATTGACGGCGTTTATCGTTCGCGCGCTGCGGCCCAAATTGGTGACCTCCCAGCGCTTGAGCGGGTCGAGATTTTGTCGGGCCCTCAATCCACACTGTTTGGTAAGAACGCCTCTGCGGGTGTTGTCAGTATCGTGACTGAGACGCCTCAATTTGAC
>JBCBGR010000039.1:0-13933 GCA_038526555.1 Pseudomonadota bacterium | reverse complement strand
CAAAATCGCCCGGAAAAGGAAACCGAAGGTCGGGTCGGTTCAACTGAACGCGCGTAATCCTACGGCCTTCCAGCACAGGGGCCAGCCCACGTCGCACAGTTTCAACTTCGGGGAGTTCGGGGATCGTTTTATCCTTTCTTCTACGTCCTTGTATCACCGAACGCGATTCGGTGATCCAGAATAATCTCTATGGGCCCGGTAGGATGTCATTGAGGACTGACGCCGTGCGACATCATCCAGATTTTACCAAAAGCCCGCATTTTGCTATTTGAGTATTCGTATAACAATCGAAAGGACCCGCTATGCTTCGTAACACCTACCTCTCAGTGATTATGTTCGGATCCAGTTTGATGTTTGCTAGCAGTGCACTGGCGCAGAACGGCCCCACGCTGACATCAGTTGCGAACGGCGTTGGGGCTCAACCCTTACCCAGCCTGTCTCACCACTACACAACAGGTCAGGATCTCAACAGCCGCAGGATATTAGACGGCAGTGAGACGGCGAGCTTCTTTTTTCGCAAAGGCGTCAGGGCCTTCGAAAAAGATGATCTTGATAAGGCAGAACAGGCGTTCCGGGCATCCCTGCGGGCGGATGGTTTAGACGCATTGTCGCTGCACTATCTGGTCATCATCAATGATCGACAAGGCGATCAAAATGAAGCCCTGCGTTACGCGAAAGCCTATGAGGCTCAGACGAAGCGCTAGAGGCTTCCGTCGCCGTCTCACTCAGAGACGTTCCCGGGTCCGCCCTTTGGGGTGGATACGCTAGGGCGCAGGATTTGCTTCCGGTCCGCTTCGCGGCCCTTGAGACCCTATCGGGAAGCAAATCCGTGGGGAGCATCAACCCGGCCCATTACTCACAGCGACCATCGCCGCGCGTAAAGTGCGTTCACCAATCGTGAAGCCTTGCTGCATCACGGCAGCGACTTTGCCTTTTTCGATTTCGGGGTGAGGGATGTTCGCGACGGCTTGGTGGACGTTGGGATCGAACTTTTCTCCCACACCGGGGACGGGTTTGACGCCGTGACGGGTCAGGACGGTGGTGAGGTCTTTCTCGGTCAGCTCAATGCCTTCGACCAGCGTACGGGCGTTTTCGCCAAGTTCTTCTTTGGCTTTCCCATCAATTGTGTGTAGCGCTCGGGTGAGGTTGTCATAGACAGACAGAACGTCGCCCGCGAATTTTTCAACGCCGTAAAGCTTGGCGTTCTGCACTTCGCGCTCAGAGCGCTTGCGAATATTGTCGGCTTCAGCGCGGACGCGCAGCGCCTGATCTTTCAACGTCGCGAGTTCGGCTTCCAGTTCTTGAATGCGCAGCGCATCGGCAGCGGATCCGGCCTCTTCAACGGGCATCTCTTCTGCGTCATCTGACAGGATGTCATCCTTATGCTGCTTCAGGAAATCGTCAGCGGCCTTTTTAAGCTCAGCCTCGGTGGGTTTGCGACCGGCTTGACCTTCGGCTTCGGCTTCAATCTGGGCCTGCAGGGCATCCCATTCGTCCATTTCGCCGGGATTGTTTGTCTCAGACATGGTTGTTGTATTCCACTCTTAAAGCGTTCGTTTTTTTGTTTGTTATCACGTCAGCGTCTGGCCGACGAGCTTTGCTGTCAGGTCTACCATGGGAATAACGCGGCCATAATTGAGGCGTGTGGGTCCGATCACGCCCAGCGCGCCGAGTAGCTGACCTGAATGATCGCGATAAGGCGCAATCACCACGCTGGACCCGGATAAAGAGAAAAGCGGGTTCTCCGTTCCGATGAAAATTCTCACCCCGTCCGCATGTTCTGTCTGATCTAGCAGGGAGATCAATTCTTCCTTGCGTTCCAGATCTTCGAACAGCAACCGGATACGTTCCAAGTCAGTTTGCGCGTCCAGATTATCAAGCAGGCGCGCCTGTCCGCGGACGATGAGTTTTCGGTCCCGGGCCGGTTCATCTGTCCACTCAGCAAGGCCCTTCTTGATCAGTGTCGCCGCCGCCACATCGATGGCAGCGCGGCCCTGTTCGATTTCAGCCAGGATATCGGCGCGCGCTTCCGAGAGTTGCCGACCGCGTAGACGGGCGGACAAGAAGTTGCCTGCGCGTTCCAAGCTGGCCGAGAGCACACCATGCGTCTGCGTCATCAGGCGATTTTCGACTCGCCCATCCTCATGCACCATGACAACCAGCGTGCGGCCATGATCGAGACCGACAAATTCCACATGGGAAAGGGCTGTCTCCTGGACGGGTTCTGGGGCGAGGACGAGGCCCGCGCCGCCCGCCAAGCCCGCTAGCATGGTTGAGGCCTGGGCAAAGACATGATCGGGCTCGCGGCCAGAGGCG
Source organism: Pseudomonadota bacterium (assembly GCA_038526555.1). GTDB lineage: Bacteria > Pseudomonadota > Alphaproteobacteria > Caulobacterales > Maricaulaceae > Litorimonas. The sequence goes on along the minus strand of JBCBGR010000039.1, from coordinate 11,617 downwards.
GCAATCTGGGCTTCCAGACGTTGCCGCTCATCCTTGGAGATATCCCCGATTTCCAGCAGACCATCAACGTAGAGCCGCAAGCCGATTTGCGTGGGTTGGCGACCGGCACTGACATGCGGTGATTCCAGCAGGCCCATTTGGGTCAAGTCGGCCATCACAGCGCGGATAGAGGCGGGCGATAAAGCCGTGCCAGACAAAGCGAGGGTCTTGGACCCGACAGGTTGCCCGGTTTCCAGATAGGAAGAGACGACCGCGCCGAAAATATCGCGCGCGCGGGCGTCGAGCTCGCTTAAAGGGAATGTGGCCGGGGCGCTCATTGGAGTCCGTATTTGGGCAGGCTTTCACAGACTCGCAAGCCTGTTTCGCGCCTCCCTCTTGCTTTCCGCAGACAGACCTCACAAAGCGCCCTCAAATCGACCACCTATCCTTACGAAAGATCGCTCATGCGCCCTGAAAATCGTGCTCTCGACCAACTTCGCTCTGTCACCATGGAAACGGGTGTCTCCCGCTATGCCGAAGGGTCCTGCCTGATCCGTTTTGGCCATACGCATGTGCTGGTGACGGCCAGTGTGGATGAAAATGTCCCGCGCTGGATGAAAGGGAAGGGGCGCGGTTGGGTCACGGCGGAATATGGCATGCTGCCGCGCTCCACTCACACACGGAATGGGCGCGAAGCGGCGCGGGGGAAGCAAGGCGGTCGCACGGTCGAAATTCAGCGTTTAATCGGACGCAGCCTTCGCGCCGTCACTGACTTGGAGGCGCTGGGCGAGCGTCAGATCGTCGTCGATTGCGACGTGATGCAGGCCGATGGCGGAACGCGCACAGCCGCCATCACAGGCGCCTGGGTGGCACTCAGCCAAGCTTGCGCGGGACTGGTTGAACAAGGCCTGATCGACAAAAATCCGGTTACCTCGCCAATGGCGGCAGTCAGTTGCGGGATCGTCGATGGGACATGCCGCCTCGACCTCGAATATGTCGAAGACTCGGCAGCGCAAGCCGACGCCAACTTCGTCCTGACAGCCAATGGTGGGATCATTGAGGTTCAGGCGACAGCTGAGGATACGCCGTTCGAAGCCGATGAAATGGACGAGTTGATGCGTCTAGCGCGCAAGGGTATTTCGGAGCTGTGCGCGATGCAGGAAGCGGCGCTTACTTAACGTCCCAACTTTCGTCGATCTCCATCCATAATGCTTCTTGTAAAAAGATGGGCGCTTTGTAGCGAGCCGGCGGCGGATTTTTGATCCTCATAAGCGACGCGTTTTCCTCGTAACTGTAGCTAGGACGTCCGAGGGCAACATGTTCCCCATCATTTGAAACTATTCGCGACAGGTTGGTTTCGAATCTGGTGACGTAGTACGGATAGTATTCCAGATTGTTTGGATCCAAGTCACTCACAACGCGTCTTGCGAGCGCATAGATTTTCTTACTCTCACGTATAGCTTCCGGAGTTGCAGGGAGTACCGCTCCATGAGACTTAAAAATGCCATTGGATGCAAGAATGATGAGGGGAATAGCATCAATCGCTAAGCTGATTTTCTTTTGCTCATTGTCAGCTTGGCTTTCGCATTGTTCTAAAACACTTAGAATATCTTTGAAGTCATTCACATAGGTCAGAAGTTCGTCAGTCGCGGGCCAAAGTCGTTCGTGGAGTTCTGGGCAGTATGAAGGCGGAGCGTCCGAAAGGTCATTGGCGAACGAAATCTGCGGACTAAGAGGTATTGTCGCGATCACTAAAGACCAGCATTTGATCTTTGAGCGATTTATCAATCCTGATCGCCCTCAACCCATTCCAAAATATCGGCGGGCTGGCATTCCAATTCACGGCAGAGCGCGTCTAGCGTGGAGAAGCGCACGGCGCGGGCTTTGCCGGTTTTCAGGATCGATAGGTTGGCCAGCGTGATGCCGACGCGTTCGGCCAGCTCGGTCAGGCTCATTTTGCGCTCCAGCAGAACGCGGTCCAGATTGACTTGAATAGCCATTAGATCGTCAGCTCCGCATCCTTGCGCATCTCTGCGCCTTGGCGGAAGGCCTCAGAGAGGGCGGCAATGACCAGCACTAGGAACCAGGTGCCAATGCGGATGTCCATGCCGGTCTCCGCGGGGGCAACGCCGAGCGCGCCCACGGAAATGTCGGCCATGCTATGGACGACGATGCGGAAGACTTCTGTGGCTGCGATCAGCATCCACATGCCGCGTAGGCGGGTAATGTTCGCTTCGACAAAGGGATCGCCCATTTGAACGGTGCGGATTACCCGTATCAGCATGGAGAGGACTGCGAGCCAGGCGGCCGCTGTAATCGCGCCTGTCGCACAGGCAAAGGCCAGACGGCCCATGCTGGGCATGGCGTCCATGTCGGAATTACCGAGCAGCCAGTCACGCAAGGGTGAATCAAACAGGAAGGCGAGCGTCCCAATCGTCAGAACGACCAAGCCAATCAGCATCAGGCCTTGTACCACCCGCAGCAGCAGGATCAGCCCGCTGGCGATCGGTTTCCCGGGTTTGGGCGGGTCTATTAAAGCGCTATCCGTCATCACCGTGTTGATAAACGATAAATCGCGCAGCGCAAGCTGCCGTTGCGCCCAACCGTCCTCACGCTTATGTGCGCGGGATGACACAGGCCTCTACCTCCCATCGACTGGCTGCGGGCGACACCGTGGTCGTTGCCTCTCATAATCAAGGCAAAGTGCGTGAAATACGTGCGCTGCTGGAACCGTTTGGCCTGACGACGATCAGCGCCGCGGAGCTTGACTTGCCGGAACCGGAAGAGACGGAAGACAGCTATGCTGGCAATGCGCGGCTTAAAGCGGTCGCCGCCGCTACTGCTTCGGGTCATCCGGCTTTGTCTGACGATAGCGGGATTGATGTCACGGCGCTCGGTGGGCAGCCGGGGATTTACGCGGCGCGCTGGGCCGAGGATGAAGACAGCAATCGCGACTTCATGCGGGCCATGGAGCGGGTCCATCGTGAATTGGGTGACAGCGACGATCGCTCAGCCCGCTTTCGCTGTGCGCTCTGCCTCGCTTTTCCAGACGGAACGGACACGATCTATGAAGGCATCTGCGAAGGCGACATTGTTTGGCCACCGCGAGGGGATCGTGGCTTTGGCTATGACCCCATCTTTGTGATGACAGGCGATGAGAAGACCTTCGCGGAAATCGATCCGGAAGAAAAACACGCCAAAAGCCACCGTGCTGACGCGTTTGCGAAATTCATGGCGGATCAATTCCCTGATGGTGCCCCCGATCAGTAACACCGAACCGCTCGCCGTCTATCTGCACTGGCCCTATTGCGCGCGCATCTGCCCCTATTGCGACTTTAATGTCCATCTGGATCGGAGGGCGGGTGAAGGGGTCGCGCTGGTTCAGGCCATGGTCGCAGATTTGGAGCATTGGCGGGACTGGACCGGGCCTCGGTCGATTGGATCAATCCATTTTGGCGGTGGAACACCGTCGCTTCTGAGCGGGGAGCAACTCTCGACTCTGATCCGGACCGTTGAGCGCCTCTGGACCGTTGATGACGCTGAAATCGCGATTGAAGCCAATCCGAATGATGTCACGCAGAATCGCCTTGACGCGTGGTCACAAGCAGGGCTGACGCGGCTGTCTCTAGGTGTGCAGAGTTTTGATGATGCTGTGCTGAAACGATTAGGGCGCGATCATGACGGGGCATCGGCTCGGCGTGCGGTGGAAGCCGCGATGGACCTATTTTCGTCGGTCTCCGCTGATCTTATTTTCGGTGTGCTCGGCGAAGAAGCGGGTCGTTTGCAATCCGACTTGCAGACATTGCTCGATCTCCGCGTACCGCATATCTCAACCTATCAGCTGACCATTGAACCGGGCACGGCTTTCGCACGGGCCGAAGCGCGCGGCGATATGAAGGCGGTTGACGAAGAAGCGAGTGCAAGCGGTTTTGACCTCATCCTGGCGACTTTGGGCGCGCAGGGCTACCGCCACTATGAGGTCAGCAATTTTGCGAAACCCGGTCATGAGAGTCGCCATAATCTCGCATATTGGCGGGGACAGGATTATGTGGGCGTCGGGCCGGGCGCGCATGGGCGTCTCTGGACAGACGCTGGACGTGTCGCGACGGAAACAGCACTGCGGCCCGCAGACTATATTGCACAGGTCGATAAAACGGGGTCAGGCCTTACAGAGCAAGAGTCTCTGAGCCCCGACGCCGCCGCTGAAGAATATGTGTTGATGGGGCTGCGGATCGAAGAGGGGCTCTCATTGGAGCGGGTCGCGGCGATCCGAGGGCGGCCTTTATCCGTTGATCCTGATCTCATCGAGGCCGCTTGGCTCACGGTGGAGGGCGACTGCCTCCGCGCCACGTCTAAGGGCCGGATAGTTTTGGATGCGCTCACACGCGCCTTGCTGCTTTAAGACAAGAAAAAAGCCCCGGTGAAGGGGCTTGTTCGGTTTCGCTCTAATCGCTCTTACGAACGATATTGCTGTAGTCGCGTTGTCCGAAGACCACTAATGCCGTGGCTTTCAATGGAACGCTGCCAGCTCATGAACTCTTCAGCCGACAGACCGTAACGATCCAGCGCGCTATCCAGTGTCAGCAGACCGCCGCGAACCGCGGCTACAACTTCCGCTTTGCGGCGGATCACCCAGCGCACCGTGTCCGGCGCAGGCAGGTCAGCCAGTGTCAAGGGCGTGCCCTCGGGTCCGATGACCATGTGTTCTCGTGTTTTTGTGCGCTCGCTCATTCGTCGCCAAATCCCTTTTCGTCTCAGGCACCCACCAATTCGCCCGTCTTTATTGGTGTTGGGTCTTACAGAGAGGGTCTTAAAGGAGGCTTAAGCGGGTTGAAAAAACTATAATGTTTTCAGGTGTTTACCTTTATTAATGGCTATCAAGCAAGGTTAACGAAAGGTCGCCAAACGCACGTTCGTTTCGGTAGCGGATTGATTTTGTTACAGTTTCGTGAGGATGCCACCTCTGCCCATTCTGTTCGACACTGGTCGACTCTGGGCCTGAGCCTTCCTATATGGCGCGCGAAATGACGGCTTTCGTTCAAAATATCGCTCCTGAATCCACGCTAAATTCGCTCGGATTCGACAAACCTGCCTCTGAAACGCGGGTTGTCGTCGCCATGAGTGGCGGCGTGGACAGCTCTGTCTGCGCGGCGCTGCTGGCGCGGGAAGACTATGATGTGATCGGGGTGACGCTGCAGCTTTATGATCACGGCGCGGCGGTGAAGTCCGCTAAGTCCTGCTGTGCGGGTCAGGACATTTATGATGCGCGCCGCGTGTCTGAAATGATCGGCTTCCCGCATTATGTGCTCGATTATGAGACCAACTTCCGGGAAGCCGTGATTGAGGACTTCGCCGACACATATCTCAAAGGGGCGACGCCGATCCCATGTGTGCGCTGCAATCAGACGGTGAAATTCCGCGATTTGCTGGAAGTCGCCAAAGACCTCGGCGCGGACTGCATGGCCACAGGCCATTATATTCAGCGCGTCGAAGGCCCGGAAGGCCCAGAGCTGCACCGCGCTTATGATGGCGGGAAAGACCAAAGCTATTTTCTGTTCGCGACCACGCCGGAGCAGTTGGAATTCCTGCGCTTCCCGCTCGGTCATATGGACAAGACCGAAACGCGCCGTCTGGCTGAAGAGATGGGTCTGAATGTGGCGTCCAAGCCCGACAGTCAGGACATCTGCTTTGTCCCGGAAGGGCGCTATACGGACGTGATTGAAAAAGTGCGTCCGCATGCGGCTGAACCCGGCGATATTGTGGATTTGCACGGCAACGTCCTCGGACAGCATCGCGGCGTCATGTATTACACGGTCGGTCAGCGCCGGGGCTTGGGGCTCGGTGAAAGCACGGGGACTGATCCGCTCTTCGTTGTTAAGCTGGATGCGGACAAAGGCCACGTCATTGTCGGTCCGCGCGAAGCGCTGCTGCGATCCGATATCTACCTGACCGATGTGAACTGGCTCGGTTCAGGAAATATGTCTGATGCGAACGGCAAAGCTATCCGTGTGAAAGTCCGCTCGACCCGTCCGCCCGAAGCTGCGATCCTGCATGTTGACCGTGAGACGATCCGCGTGCGCTTGGCTGAACCCGAAGCCGGGATTTCCCCCGGACAGGCCTGCGTCTTCTATGAAGACCGTGACGATGCGCAGCGTACCCTCGGGGGCGGTTGGATCCAGCGCACGGAATAGCCTGCTGAGCGACCAGTAGCGCTTTACGTGCGTCTGGATATAGTAGGCGCATGGCGTCTAAATCTCGACATTATCATCACGGCGATCTGAAACGTGAGCTGATCCGGCTGTCTCTGGCCCGTTTGCAAGCGGGCGGGTTGGAGGCGCTGAGCCTTCGCAAGATTGCGGCGGAAGCGGGTGTCAATCACACGGCCGCCTATGCGCATTTTCCGACAAAAGACGCGCTGATCGCGGCTGTGCTGGAATGGGGCTATGACACGCTGGCTGACACGTTAGAGTCTGGTGTCGAGTCTGACGAAGACCCTGTCAGTCGCCTCATCCAAATGGGTCTGATCTATCACTCTTTTTGTCGTGACTATTCAGAGCTTTTCTTCCTCATGATGGGGCCGCGGATCAATAAGGGTAATGACTATCCAGAGTTGGAACGCGCACTCCAGCGCGCTTACGCATTCATCCTCGGACCCATTGAAGACATCGGTGCGAAAGCGTCCTTGGGTGCGGCGACTGCGCCTGCCTTTTGGGCTTCACTCCAGGGATTTCTGGCGCAAATCCTGACAGCCCGTGTGAAAGTCCGTCCCGATAAAGAGGTCGTCTTGGTTGAGGATTATCTTCAGACGCTTTGCCGGGGATTTGACCTGGCCTAGCGGCCATCAGAACGGTCTGGTTTGACAGCTAAGAGTGTTCAATATAACCAGTGGTTATATTGATGGAGCACCATATGCTGAGCCGATTGGCCACACTCATTGACACGTATGACTGGCGAAAGCGCTACAAGGCCTACAAGGAAGGTGTCGCGGCGACGTCTCGGCCTGACATCGGATTCTACAAGACGAAGAAGGCGCAATATCGGTATCGCTGCTCAGGCACGGGCCCCACGATTGTGTTTCTGTGCGATCCGCCCAACGTCATTGAATCCTATGATGCGCTCTTCGCGGCACTATCCCCGCACTATCGGGTCATTGTCCTTGAAGCGGCCGGTATGGGCTTTTCCGCCGCTAATAACCGATATGGTTTTGCCTTTGAGGAAACGAGTGATGACCTCATCCATTTTCTTAAGAGTGTGGCCGGTGAAGGCGCGATTCTGGCCTTCTCCTGTGTGTCCGGACTGGCTGCGATTGATATCGCAGTGCGTTACCCTGAGCTCGTCAGTCGCCTCTTCCTGATCCAGACAACAGATTGGGATGGCTTTCATATCTGGATGAATGGATGCGACCCGAAAGGTCTGCTCAGAAAGCCCTTCCTCGGACAATTGGGGATTAAGAAAGTCGGCGAAAAACAGGGCCTGAAATGGATTGAAACGGTGACAGGAAACCCGGACACCGTTCAGCCGCTCTGTTGTTGCGCGCGCCAAGGGTTTGAAAACGACATGCTCTTCAGCCTCGCCAGTAGCTTTCAACGCTATATTCGGGGGGAGAGCCCACTGAGAAGACCGACCCAACCCATGACGATCCTCTGGGGCGAAGCAGATAAGAGCCACAGTCCGGAAAGTATTGAGCGCAGCCGCACGCTAGGTGAGGACGTTCAGATCATCCTCCGCCCAACGCTTGGCCACTTCCCGGAACTGGAAGACCCGCAAGGCCTATCCGATATCTTGCAGGCATTAGAGCCTGTCTCGGAGACGCCAGAAACTTCCACGGGCTGACAGGCCACTTAGCCGAAAGAAGACCGGGAGGCCATCATGGGAAAGCGAGGGCTATTCCTTTGAAGGTCGCATCAACGTCCCATATTCTTCAGACTGAAAGGGCCCAGTGGGGTACCGAGGACTGAGTGAGACTCCACTATTGATCTGATAGTGGTGGCCAACCCTTAAGACTGTGGCGTCGTCCCAAGCCGTGCCAACAATCACCAGTCCGAGCGGTAATCCTCTATGTGATCCCATGGGCACGGAGAGAGAGGGGTATCCAGCCATCGCGGCTAACCAGCTTGCTCCGAGAGGTCCTCCTGTTGGACGCGATGAAAAAGTAATATCGATTGGCGTGGCTGGCTTTGCGCTGGGCATCACCAGCACTTGCACATCATTGTCTGACAGGAGTGCATCAATGCCATCGGCTCGCGCAGCATTTTGAACACGCGTGACGGCGTTCAGATAGTCGGGATCATTAGGGTCTGCTGCGGGTATTGCCGCTATCAAACGTGACTGATCAAAGAGTGCGAGTTCACGGGCCGCGTTTTCTTCATTGAAATCAACGAGGGCGCTCAGCGATCGCACTTTAACAGTGTCTGGTGTGTCAGCGAGGTAGCTATTCACTGAAGCCTTGAATTCAGTTTGCAAGAGGCTGTCTCCGGACCTAAACATAGCAGGGTCAGGATCAAACTCATTAATATCGACGAGGATTGCGCCTTGTTCGGATAGGACTGACAGAGCTTCGTTAAATGCGGCACTGACGAAGGGATTATTGCCCTCTGCCCAACGGAACACGCCGATACGTAGCCCTGAGAGGTCAGGCTCCAGCGCAGATACATAGTCTGTTCTTCTCGCATCCGCTTCAACAGTTGCTGGATCACCTTCATCGGTGGCGGCCATAACAGAGAGCATGAGGGCCGCATCCTGAACGGTTTTTGCCATGGGGCCAACTGTATCCTGGCGTGGGGAAATGGTGATCACATGTCGACGCGACAAAAGTCCAACTGTGGGTTTGAAACCGACAATGCCTGTCATCGCTGCGGGGCAGGTAATCGATCCGTTTGTTTCCGTGCCCAAGGCCAACGGAGCGAAGGACGCGGCGATAGCCGCAGCCGAGCTTGTGGAAGAGCCGCAAGCACTTCGGTCCAGCGCGTGCGGATTTCGTGTTAAGCCGCCCACGGCGCTCCATCCTGGAATAGCGCGGTTTGAACGAAAATTCGCCCACTCCGAGAGATTGGTTTTCCCCAGAATGATGGCTCCGGCCTCGCGAAGGCGCTCAACCGTTGGTGCGTCACGGCCTGTCATATTGTTTTGAAGTGCTAAGGCTCCGGCTGTTGTCGGTAATTCCTGGGATTCGATCGTATCTTTTAGCAGGATTGGAATGCCGTGAAGCGGTCCCCTTATCGCGCCTGCCTGCAATTCACGGTCGCGCAATTTGGCTTCATTCAAGGCATCCGGGTGGGTCGCAATGATGCTTTGGATTATCGGACCCTTATCATCAAAAGATTCAATCCGATCCATATAAGCTTGCACAGCCGACTCCGAAGTTATTTTGCCGTCTCGGATAGCTTGGCTCATTTCATATACCGTCATGGTAACGGGCGGGGACAGTTCCTGTGGATCCATAGACTGTTCGGTCGAACACGCCATGAGGCTCGCGGCAATAAGAGGGAGCAAAAATTTATTCATAACGCCACAACAGAGAAATAACGACAGAAGTCGTAATTCTGGACTTCGCCATTTCATGTCAAGGCATCGGTTTAGATTCAGAGGTAAATCAGCATTGATAGAAGCCCAGTCGCTCAGAATGAAAAGATCATGTGCAAAAGGCATTGTATGATCATCCTTCCGTGATCACCTTGATCCGGCTGAAATCTGGCCCCACATCAAAGGTGACTTGAAAAGGACCCGTTATGACCGATCAGACCGCCATTGTTATTGTTGTTTTGCTGGCCGCAGTCGTCATTGGCCTGTTCGTCTATAATGCGCGTCAGAAGAAGCGGTTCGAACAAGAGCAGTTAGAGCGTCGCCGTAAGCTCGATCAGATCAAGGCTGAAGCGCGCGCGAAAGAGCAATTCGCTTCCGAATAGCGCTGACTACGCTTGCAAATTTTATTGCCGCGTTCGATAGGCCGTCTCAAATTCTTTCTCCATTCCTCCTGGAGCTTTCCTCATGAGCCAACCATCTGATCCTGTTGTTATTGTCGGCATTGCCCGTACGCCTATGGGCGCGTTTATGGGCAGTCTGTCTACCGTGACAGCGCCTGAACTCGGCGCGACGGCCATTAAGGCCGCGATGAGCGAGGCGGGTGTCGAGGCTGATCAGATTGAGCAGACTGTGATGGGCTGCGTCCTCCCGGCGGGGCAGGGCCAAGCCCCGGCCCGTCAAGCCGCCCTCGGCGCAGGTCTACCGCTCTCGACAGAAACGACGACTGTCAACAAGATGTGCGGTTCCGGCATGCAGGCCGCGATCATGGCGCATGACGCGATCAAGGCGGGCAGCATCAATGTCGCTGTCGCAGGGGGTATGGAGAGCATGTCCAACGCGCCTTACCTGCTGCCGAAAGCACGCGGCGGGATGCGCATGGGCGACGGCCAAGTGATTGATTCCATGATGCATGACGGGCTTACTGATGCTTATGCGGGCGGCGCGATGGGCGTCTTCGCCGACGAAATCGCCACCGAATATCAATTCACCCGCGAACAGCAGGATGCCTACGCGATTGAGTCTGTCCGGCGTGCCAAGGCGGCTCAGGAAGATGGCGGCTTTGACCGGGAACTGACACCTGTCACCGTCAAGACCCGTAAGGGAGAAGTAGTCGTCGATACAGATGAAGGCCCTGGCAAAGCCATGCCAGAGAAAATCCCGAACCTTCGCCCGGCTTTCACCAAGGACGGCACGGTCACAGCGGCCAATGCCTCCTCTATCAATGACGGTGCGGCGGCGATGGTGCTGATGCGTCGCTCTCAAGCCAAAGCCGAAGGGCACAAAGTCCTCGCTGAAATCGTCTCTCACGCCGCCCACGCGCATGAACCTGCCAAATTCACAACGGCCCCCGTCGATGCCATGAAAAAGGCACTCGATAAGGCGGGCTGGTCCGTTGATGATGTCGATCTCTGGGAAATCAATGAAGCTTTCGCCGTCGTGCCGATGATCGCCATGCAGGAACTCGGCCTCGACCATGACAAGGTCAATGTGAATGGCGGCGGCGTCGTCCTCGGCCACCCGATTGGCGCGTCAGGCGCGAGGATCATGGCCACGCTCATCGGCGAAATGGAACGCCGCGACGCCAAAACGGGCATGGCGAGCCTTTGCATCGGCGGCGGTGAAGCGACAGCGATGTGCCTTAGAAGAGACTAGTGGGCAGAAATTAAGCAGCAGGATGAGTATCGATTCTGGTCTAGATCGTAATCGCAAAGAGCGTCATGCGTGTTCCACTTCGATATAGAACCCGTTGGGGCTATACTTTCTGCGCGCTCATAATGGGAGCAGTGTTCTCCACCCTGTTCTTCATCGGGTTATCCCTGATTCAAACGTCCAATCTTCATCTTGAATCACTCCCAGGATTTCTTCTGTTTTCGCTCGGAAGTGCTCCAGCGGCCTATATCTGTTGGCCGAGGAAAACACGTCGTAGTGCAGTTCGGATGGCTCTGGCGGGCCTTTTCACCGTTGGTCTTGCCTTTCTTCTACTCGGCCTTGCCTTAGGTAGCGTTGCGGGTGTGGGCGAAATACTTGAAGGGCGACCTGCTGATGCTCCCGGAATGTTCTTTATGATAGGCAAGACCAACGGTGAAAAGGCCCGCCAGAGCCATCCGAACTGCAC
>JBCBGR010000038.1:0-13979 GCA_038526555.1 Pseudomonadota bacterium | reverse complement strand
ACGGTCTGTTCCCGTCATAAACACTTGAAGACCGAGATCGATCAGTTCTTCCGAGAGTGCCTTCCTGCGGGCTGCATCCAAATGCGCGGCGACCTCATCAAGGAGTAGGATCGGCGATCGTGTCACCTGTGCCCGCGCATGAGCGAGGATGAGACCGAGCAGGAGCGCTTTCTGTTCCCCCGTGGAACAGAGCGCCGCAGGCATGTCCTTCCCCTGATGCGTGACATGCATTTCAGAACGGTGTGGTCCGATGAGGGAGCGTCCAGCGCGTCGATCCAGCGGACGATTATCCGCCAGTCGATCTCGGAACTCACCTTCCGCATCGTCCACATAAGTCCCGCCTTGCAGCAAATCTTCGAGCGTTCCCGACACAGACAGTCCCGCTTGCGGAAAGGCAGAGGCTTCACGTTCGGAAATCGCTTCGACGAGGCGTTCCACCGTATCGACCCGCGTCTTGGCAATCGCTGCGCCGCAGACCGCCATGTCGGCTTCCAGCGCATCATACCAAGACGCATCCGATATTCCGTCGGACAAAAGGCGGTTGCGTTCCGCTCGCGCCTTTTCATAGCGGAGCGAGGCGACACCATGGCTCGGATCAAAGGCAAGGGCGAGCCGGTCCAGGAACTTCCGGCGGTCACTTTCCGGGCCTGTGAACAGGCGGTCCTGCGCAGGCGTCAGCCATTGGACCGTAAGCAGTTCTGCGAGCTGCGCGGCGGTCGCATTGGTGCGATTAATGCGGACCACCCGTCGGCGTGGACTATCGGGTAACTGCCCAACAGAGAGGTAGGTGCCATCCTCTAAAGCGGCGTTGATCCCCCAGGCATTCGCGGTCTGCCCGTCCGCGACACGCGCTAACGCGTCTAGCCCCGCCCGTCGTAACCCACGCCCCGGAGAGAGGAACGATACCGCTTCCATAAGATTGGTCTTTCCGGCCCCATTGGCTCCAAACAGAACAATGGGACCCGGCGACAATGTCAGGTCGAGGCGATCATAAGACCGGAAATCAGTCAGTCGGAGAGAGGCGAGTGCAGCCACACGGGTGCGCTAGACTCTCAGCGGCATCAGCACGAAGAGCGCGTTCTCATCCTCAGAGTCCGTGACCAGCGCAGGAGAGCTGGACGACTCCAGCATGAAGGTCGCATCCTGTCCTTCAATCTGTCCCGCAACATCCAGAAGATATTTCGCGTTAAACCCGATCTCCATCGCGTCCGCATCATAATTGACGGGGAGATCTTCATGCGCCTGACCACTTTCGGGATTGTTGACGGACAGCGCCAGATTACTCTGACCGAGCGACAGTTTCACGGAGCGCGACTTCTCGGCCGAAATCGTCTGAACACGGTCAACAGCAGAGGCGAAGACTTTATTGTCGAGTACCAACTCTTTTGTATTCGCACGCGGAATAACCCGCTCATAGTCCGGGAAAGTGCCATCGATCAGTTTGGACGTCAGAACAACAGTGCCGGACGTGAAGCGAATTTTAGCCTCTGACACGGCAATGGCAACATCCGATGTTGACCCATCAATCAGACGCCGTAGTTCGGCGACCGTTTTGCGCGGGATGATGACGCCGGGCATACCGTCCGCACCAGATGGCAGAGGTTGCTCAGCCAGCGCAAGGCGATGGCCATCTGTGGCGACGGCACGCAAATTCCCATCCTTGGCGTGGAAGTAAATCCCGTTCAGATAATAACGCGTCTCTTCGGTCGAGATCGCAAAGCGGGTCTTGTCGATCAGGCGAGACACGTCAGAGGCGGGTAGGCTGAACTCATGCGTAAACCCATCTGCCGTCATTTTCGGGAAATCGCCAGCAGGCAAAAGTGGCAGCGTGAAATGGGCCGGGCCTGCATCCACATCCAAACGATCTGAATCGTTGATCGTCAGGCGGACTTGCGCGCCATCAGGAAGCTTCCGGACAATATCGTAGAGTGTGTGCGCAGGCGCGGTCACCTGCCCCGGTGCATCAACCCCGGCCTCAACCGTCTCGCTCACTTCAATGTCCAGGTCGGTTGCAACCAGGGTTAGTTGACCCCCGTCTCCGCCCATCAGGACGTTAGACAGGATCGGGATTGTGTTCCGGCGTTCCACCACGGATTGGACGTGGGAGAGACCTTTGAGCAAAGCACTACGTTCAAGCGTCAGTTTCATGGGTGTGCTTTAGCCATAAATTCTCTTCTGAGGGAAGAGGCTGGCTGAATGCTGCTTGGGGATGGGTTGATGAACGTCCTATCAGGACGTCGTTTCGATCACCCGCGTCCAGCGTTGGGTCTGACAGAGGAAGGCGATGCAGCCTTTGACCTTTAGGAGGTTGGGGTCGTCCCCATCGACTTCGATGACGCTTTTATAGCTGTTGCCGTCTTCAGGATTGTAAATCCGGCCTTTCCTCCATCGATTGCCATCCGCCTCAAAACTATCCAGCATGGTCAGGCCGATAATTGGCTGATCTCGTAGCGCCGGATCTGAATTATTGACGTCCGTTGTGGGTTCGCCGTCTGGTATGTCCGCTGTTTCGACAATCCCGCAGGGTGTGCCATCCCCGCAATCTGCAATCCGGACAGTCGCTGTCTGTGCTTCTGTCAGCCAGAGACCATAGACAGAGTCAGAGGCAAAAGCCTGCGTTGAGGCAAGGAGAGGCAATAAAGCGAAGGGGAGATAGCGTTTCATGGAAATCTTATTGGTCGGCGTCTGGTCTTCGTCAATCACTCAAACGTCTACATGGCCGAGCTTTAATGGGCACTTTAATGGACTTGGGGGATGAGAACCTCTCTTGACGCCTGATTCAGGACTTCATATTTAGAGAGTGCAGCAATGAAATAATTGCTCTCCCAATTGCGGTCCTCGCATTGGAAAATCTCTCAGGCATTCGCCTTATACCGATACCCCTTCATTGTAGCTCATTCGCTACGTCCACTCCATATTTGAAGATTATATATACATGACCGTCGATACACCGATTGACCAGCTCGAGACGATCTCGCTGGACGACCTTAAAGACATGAAACCCGGCGAACTGAACCGGTTTGCGGAAGAAGTCGGGATCAAAAATCCCGGATCCATGCGCAAGCAGGACATTTTCTACCAAACACTCAAAGACCTGGCTGAGCGTGGCGTTTCTGTCCGCGGACGCGGTGTTCTGGAAGTGCTGCAGGATGGCTTCGGCTTCTTGCGCGCGCCCGAAGCCAACTATCTGGCCGGACCCGACGATATTTACGTCTCGCCTAAACTGATCCGCAAATTTGGCCTCCGCACCGGGGATACCGTCTCTGGGCTGCTCGATTCCCCTGTAGGCGATCAGCGCTACTTCGCCCTGAAAGTGGCTGAAGAGATCAACTTCTCAACGCCGGAACAGGCGCGGATGAAGGCGCACTTTGACAACCTCACCCCGCTTTACCCAGATAGCCGTCTGCAGATGGAAATCGAGGACCCAACGCTGAAAGACACATCCGGACGCGTGATCGACATTGTCGCCCCGATTGGTAAAGGCCAGCGCGCCCTGATCGTCGCACCGCCGCGTACGGGTAAGACGGTTCTGCTGCAAAACATCGCGCACTCGATCGAGAGGAACCATCCAGAATGCTACGTGCTGGTTCTGCTGATCGACGAGCGTCCAGAAGAAGTGACGGACATGCAGCGCAGCGTGAAAGGCGAAGTCGTCAGCTCGACCTTTGACGAACCCGCTACACGTCACGTTCAGGTGGCCGAAATGGTCATCCAGAAGGCCAAGCGTCTCGTGGAGAGCGGCAAGGACGTGATCATCCTGCTCGATTCAATCACGCGTCTGGGCCGCGCCTACAACACGGTCGTCCCAAGCTCCGGTAAGGTCCTGACAGGCGGTGTGGACGCGAACGCCCTGCAACGCCCGAAGCGCTTCTTCGGTGCTGCGCGGAACATTGAGGATGGCGGATCGCTTACGATCATAGCAACCGCTCTGATTGAGACCGGGTCCAAAATGGACGAAGTCATCTTTGAGGAATTCAAAGGGACGGGTAACTCAGAGATCATTCTCGACCGGAAAGTGGCAGACAAGCGTATCTTCCCCGCCATTGATGTCACCAAGTCAGGCACCCGGAAAGAAGAACTGCTGGTCGATCCAGTCGCGCTGCAGAAAACCTACATCCTGCGCCGCATCCTCAACCCGATGGGTACAATGGACGCGATCGAATTCTTGCTCGGCAAGATGAAAGATACGAAGACAAATAACGACTTCTTCGACTCAATGAACACGTAAAGCGTGCTCAACGCCCTCTTCGTCTACGGGACGCTCGCCCCAGGGCGTCCCAATGAACACATCCTCGCGCCACTCAATGGGACATGGACTCCAGCGACACTCCAAGCCCGTTTGATTAAAACGGGCTGGGCGGTCGAGATAGGATATCCGGCACTTGCACTGGATGATGACGGCCCCGGGGTAGAGGGGTTTGTATTTGAATCGTCTGACTTAGCCGATCATTGGGGTCGGCTCGATGCTTTCGAGGGGTCAGGATATCAGCGAATTCTTTGTAAGCCCGTGCTCAACAATGGAACTGTCATGAACACTTATGTTTATGCGTCCAAACAGGATGGTTAGAGCGACCCATCAATCAGTTTCATCACGCCGGAGAAGTCCAGCCCGCCTTCCCCCGCCGCTTCCATGAGCGCGTAGAGCGCTTCGGCTTGTGCGCCCAGAGGCGTCGCGGCCCGCGCGGTGGTCGCCGCATCTTTGGCCAAACGTAAGTCTTTCAACATCATAGCCGCCGCGAAACCCGGCTGATAATCACGATTAGACGGCGCGCTCTCGACGGGCCCTGGCGCCGGGCAATAGCTCGTCATGGACCAGTTCTGGCCAGACGCTGTGCTTGAAATATCGAAAAAGGTCTGCGCATCGAGGCCCAGCTTTTCAGCCAGATTGAACGCCTCACAAGTCCCGATCATATGAATGCCGAGCAGCATATTATTGCAAATCTTGGCCACTTGCCCGTTCCCCGCATCGCCCGCGTGAAAGACGTTTTTGCCCATGATCTCCAGCAGCAGCTTGGCGCGCGCAAACGCGTCTTCCGTCCCGCCGCACATAAAGGTCAGCGTCCCATCCGCCGCGCCTTTCACGCCGCCAGAGACAGGCGCGTCAATCATGTCAAACCCACGCGTTGTTGCCTCAGCGATCACAGTGCGGGCACTGTCGACATCGACCGTAGAGCAATCAATCATCAGCGTGCCAAGAGCCGCTGCCTCAAAGACATCGGCATAAACGGCTCGTACATGTTGCCCGGCGGGGAGCATGGTCACGACGACCTCCGCGCCATCAACACCTGCTGCAACATTCGCGGCCTTTGAACAGCCCGCCTCGATCGCTTTGGCAATCGCATCCTCTGAGAGGTCGAAGGCACGGACGTCATGATGTTTTGCGAGGTTCGCGGCCATGCCGCCGCCCATATTCCCCAGACCGATAAAGGCGATGATCATTGTGACATTCCTCTCAGTTCATCTTGCCGCAGCCGGTGCCAACCCATCAGACATAGCGATAGGATGGCAACATTTCCTGCGAAATCCAGCCACATAAGCGGCGTGAACATCTGCGCGACGAATAGAAAATACCAGTTGAAGATGAAAAAGGGGATCGAGCCAACAAGCCCAAAAACCAGGAATGTTCGGGCTTTAAATTCTGAGAGCGCGATGATGGTTCCACACAAGACTGCCTGCGCCCCAAAACACCCCATCAATAGGCGAGTGGTTGCGCTATTATGCTGAAACTCAGGAAGAAGTGCGAGCCGCTCCACCATGCCTGGAAAGAATAAGGCCCATCCTCCGAGGGATAGAAAGACAAAGGCTAACAGGAGTTGGATTCGCCGTGCCGTCATTTTTCTCTCCCTCATTCGTGGATCAGTCCAGAAAGCCATGACGCGGATTGGCCGTTTCGCGGAACATGCGGTCGACTTGATCGTCCGTCACATCACCGACGCTCGTATGGGACCATTTCGGGTTCCGGTCCTTATCGATTAGCTGCGCGCGAATACCTTCATAGAAATCCTGAATGGTCAGGAAGTTGAGAGAGAGATCGAGTTCCATCGTCATGGCAGCGCGGAAATCGAGCTCTGCCCCGCGTTTCAAGGCTTCCAGCGTTGTTGCCATGGCCATCGAGCTTTTGCGGGTGATCAGCTTGGCTTGTTGTGCTGCCCAGTCTGAGCTGTTGGCGTGTAACGCCTCTAGAATATCGCCAACAGACTCCCCTTCAAAAAGTTGAACTTCTGAGGGTATGTCGCCGCCTTCCGGCGTTTGCGCAAAGGACTGGATCAGTCCGGCGACTTCTTCCGCATCCTGAATATCCGCGAGCGCTTTGGTCAGCGCGTCATGCTTGTCGGTTGGAACAAAGGCTGTCGCGACACCGATGGATACACACTCAGCAGGTCCGAGACGCGCGCCCGTCAGGCCGAGCCAGTTTCCAACGGCTGTTCCCAGCCGGGGCAGAAAATACGTACCGCCCACATCGGGAAAATATCCAATCCCGGTTTCGGGCATCGCAAACAAAGTTGTGTCACCCGCGACGCGGTGCTGCCCATGCACCGACAAGCCGACGCCGCCGCCCATTACAATACCGTCGATCAGCGCGATATAGGGCTTGGGATAGGTGTGGATCAGCTCATTGAGCGCATATTCGGTGCGCCAGAACGCTTCCGCCCGACCGTCTTTGGCCTTGCCGCTATCGTGGAGCATGACGACGTCACCGCCTGCGCAGAACGCGCGGTCCCCGGCCCCGTCCACGACGACCGCCAGCACATGCTCATCCTCGCGCCAGTCCAGTAGCGCCTGGGTCATCGCCTCACACATCTCGGTATTGAGCGCGTTGAGGGCTTTCGGGCGGTTGAGCGTAATGTGCCCAATCGCCCCCTCTTTTCGGGCAATGATGGTGTCTGTCATGACAAATTATCCTGGAGGTGTGAAAAAGCCGCGTAACAAGACAATTTCACCTGCATCGTTAAATTCGAAGTAATTGATACCGTCAAACTGAACATCTTGACCGTCATGGGTCCGCCCACGCCCAGTCCATCGCGCAACTGCTTCATTGCCGACAACATGAACAAATTCCTCATGCAAGCCAATGCTTTCAAACGCACCTAGGAAGCCTTCACCCATAGCCTTTATTTCTGCTTGCGTGGTCTTATTGGGGGTCCCCACGGGATCATCAACAATCGCATTTGATGCGAAAGCAGACATCCACTTGGCAGCACTGCCACTCCGTGTTCCTTCGAAATAGCTCGCAACTTTCTCTTTTAGGTCAACACTCATTTCAATCACTCCTACTGCCTCAACAAGCCGCGCGAGATGATCACGCGCATAATGTCATTTGTGCCTTCGAGGATTTGATGCACGCGAAGATCGCGAACAATCCGTTCGACCTGATAGTCTGCTAGATAGCCATAGCCGCCATGAACTTGCAGCGCATCGTTGGCGATTTTGGAACAAAGGTCCGTCGCAAACCGTTTCGCCATCGCACACTTCATCCCGGCATTAGGGGAGCGGTGATCGAGCGCATCCGCGGCAGAATAGATCATGAGCTGAGAGGCTTCTAACTCGGTCGCCATATCGGCGAGACGGAACTGCGTGTTCTGGAAATCGGCAATCGCTGAGCCGAACTGTTTACGCTCTTTCGCGTAGTCTGTGGCCAACTTCAGCGCCGCGGCAGCCCCGCCCAGACTACACGCCCCGATATTGATCCGCCCGCCATCCAGGCCAGACATCGCAAAACGAAAACCATCGCCTTCGGCGCCGACGCGGTTCGCCGCCGGAATGCGAGCGTCTTCAAAAATCACTTGAGCCGTCGGTTGCGCGTTCCACCCCATTTTACGTTCATTCGGCCCGAAGCTGACCCCCGGCATGTCTTTCTCAACCACAAAACAGGACACACCGCGTGCGCCATCATCGCTCGTGCGCGCCATGACGACGTAAATGTCTGACCAGCCTGCGCCAGAGATAAATTGCTTCGCGCCATTCAGAATATAATCGTCGCCATCGCGAACGGCCTTCGTGGAAAGTGACGCCGCATCTGATCCAGCACCAGGCTCGGTCAAACAATATGAGGCGATCAATTCACCCGCGACCAGTTTGGGCACATAACGCGCTTTCAATTCTGCGTCGGCATAAGATGCGATCATCCAGGTCGCCATATTGTGGATGGTCATCATCGCTGTGTGACTCACATCGCCCGCGGAGAGCTGCTCAAACACCATAGCGGAGGCCAAGCGGGAGAGGCCCGTGCCCCCCTCTTCTTCCGGAATATAGATGCCCAGAAAGCCCAGTTCCGCTGCTTTTTCAAACACGGCACGGTCGAGATATTTTTCCTGATCCCAATGCTCAGCATGGGGCGCGAGTTCAGCCTCCGCAAAGGACGCCGCCATGTCTCGGATCAAGATCAGGTCTTCTGTCAATTGGAATTGCATGGGCGCGATATGCTGGGCCATACCCAAGAATTCAATACACCAAGGCTTCACATCATGGGTGAGATCACCCGCAAACGGGTCTGGAAATGGCGTTTACCAGAAGAGTTTTGCGTGAGGCCAGTGGCCGCGTTTAGTCGACGCAGAGACCCGGACCCGCAATGCCGTTCATGACTTCCGCAAAACACCCGAACGGATTGTCGCTCGGTTGGCAAATGCCAGTAACGGGCGAGCCAGCCGGAACATTCGGTGTTGTGCGGCAGGCGCCTTGGCACTGCGAAGAGTCGGAACAGACCTGACCCGCATCACTAAACGGGCGTGTGCAGCGCTCTGCGCCCAGCAGACCCGCGCGTTCGACAATACCGCCCGTTTTCAGGCATGTATTCCGTTCGGCCTCTGACAGACGACCGTCCTGCGCAGGCGGGATGGGTGTTTGTGCCATATCAGAAACGGACAGAAGCATTTCATAGGGTTGGAACACACCCCCGTCGATCGCCACGCGGGAACGCATTGTGGCGGGCTCCAGCACGATCAGGAGCGAACGCATCGTGTCCTGCAGATAGATAGCACGGTCATCATAGCCGACCTGGCGCAGGCGGAATACTTCGCCCAGATCTGTGCTCTGTTCCCAATCGTTTGCGGAACTGCGAATAAAGCGACCACTTTTATAAGTGGCCATTTGGAGATCGCGTGGCAGCGGCGCACCGCTATTGGCGGGTGGACTGGTCTCCGGTTGAACGGGCGGGACAGTCGGTGGCGGGGCAACGGCCATCGGGGTAACGTCTGTGATTGTGTAAATCGTCTTGAAACGATTCTGACCCGGCCATTTACCTTGGATTTCCTTGGCCCCCAGATCGACGGATAATGTCACTTTGCCGTCAGGCCCACTCATGAGGAGCGATTGCGGGGTCGATCCTGTCTCGAAGAATTCGTAATTGATCGTGCCATCATTTTTCTTCTCGAACCAATGACCGGGCTGGTCGACATTCTGTTCTAGCAGGCCGCCGCGAAACTCAATGATTCCGATCTCAGGCGCGGGACGGCGCGCCTCCAGAGGCTGAGCGGTTTGTTGAACAAGCGCGGTTTGGCTCGCATCGCCCGTCGCCCCAACCAGTGAAGGCCCAGTCATTTGAGACAGGGCGGATTGCGCGAACAGGATCGCGATAAAGGCCGTAAAACCAGCCATAAAGGTTCGGAAAGAGGTCATGGTTTTTCCTCACGTCGAGGGACGATTACTCACCTCTCGCACAATATCCTTTCCCAAATACGAACCGTTTCATTACACTGAGGATGGAAACAGCCCCCTATTTCACCCGGAAGTTCAGGGTGTTAGCCTGTCACAATGCAAGACCTGTTCCAGATTCCGCAAGCCATTGAAGACTATCTGCAGGAGCTGGACGCGTTCATCGCCACAGAAATCAAACCCTTAGAGGATAAAGACGACAATATTCGCTTCTTCGATCACCGGCGCGAAGACGCCCGGACCGACTGGGACCGGGGTGGTTTGCCATCAGAGGACTGGGAAGAACTCCTCGGCGAAGCACGTCGAAAAGCGGACGAGGCCGGGTATTATCGGTTCCAGCTCCCCAAGGAATTTGGCGGTCAGGATGGCGGCAATCTCGCCATGGCGCGGATCCGGGAGCACTTCGCGGCCAAAGGGCTCGGCCTGCACAATGATCTGCAAAATGAGCATTCCATTGTCGGAAACCTCGTCCAACCGTTGATGGTTCGTGATTTTGGGACCGAGGCGCAGAAGCAATTCATTGAGCCCATGTGCCGGGGAGAAATGATTTGGTCCTTTGGCCTGACGGAAGAAGAGCACGGTTCAGACGCAACCTGGATGGACACGAAGGCCGTCCGTCATACGAAGGACGGAGTCGAGGGTTGGTTCATCAATGGCAACAAGATGTGGACGACGGGACTTCATGTGGCCACGCATGTCATGTGCTTTGCGCGTCATTCCGGCCAAGACGGCGACGCCAAAGGCATTGGCTGTTTTGTGGTCGATGTAAATGATCCGGGGTTTGAGATCGGCGAGTATCTCTGGACGTTCAACATGCCAACCGACCATCCGAAATGTACGTTCAAAGAGGTTTTCGTGCCTGATGATATGGTGCTCGGCGATTTGGACTTTGGCTTGGCGGCGGCGCAGCATTTCGTCCACGAAAACCGCATTCGACAGGCGGCGAGTTCTCTCGGCGCAGCGCAATATTGCATCACAGAGAGCGTGAAATACGCCAAGGAACGCGCGCCGTTTGGCAAACCGCTCTGGCTCAATCAAGCCATTCAGTTCCCGCTCGTGGAACTGCAAACCGAAGCCGATATGCTGCGACTGCTCATCTACAAAACGGCGCATGAAATGGACGGGATGAGTAAAGTCGAAGTCGCAAAACGCCTGACCGACAAAGTCTCCATGTGTAATTACCGCGCCAACCGCCTCGTCTGCGAAGCCGCAGACCGCGCGATGCAAGTTCATGGCGGGATCGGCTATTCCCGCCACAAGCCGTTTGAGCATATTTACCGCCACCACCGCCGCTACCGCATCACAGAAGGCAGTGAGGAAATTCAGATGCGCAAAGTCGCCGCCGTCATGTTTGGCAAGATCAAGACGGGTTAGCGTGTAACGCGTCCTCCGGTTCCGTTTTCACCAGTGTCCAATTGATCAGCGCACCAAGCCAATCGACGGCAATATGGAGTAAAACTGCGGGCCAGATCGACCCGCCTAAAAGAACGATCCCTGTTAAAACTGCGCCCATCACAAAAGATTGGATCACGCCAATCATCCCTTGATAGGCGTGGGGCAAGCAGAAGGCGATGAGCGCCAGAAGTACAGCCAGCCAGAGCGGCATCACCATCGCAAAAAGCATCAACAGATAAGCGCGGAAAATGACCTCTTCCGTCACGCCTGCAGTAAATCCCAGCCCTAGAAACTGACAAAATTCTGATCGATTGCGCGCTATGATCGGGTTATATCCGCCTGACGCGTCTATGGCCTCTCGGACCGCTTTGCGGGCGTCTGCCTGACGGGTGATCCGTAGCCAATAGTAGAGAAAAGGCCCTGTCGCGATCAGAGCCAAAGCCCAGGGGAGTTGTCCACGCCAGCCTGCGGGCCAGCCAAAACCGAAGTCAGCGAGAGATCGACCCTGATGAATAATTCCAAGCCAGAGCGCTAAACCAGCAATCACCCACAGCGACACGATACTATAAGCATAAAGCCAAGACCGCGCGCGGGATGGGCCCTTATCCATATGGCGTTCGGCCAGCTTCACAGCGACCCAGCTTTCAATGGGCAAGGCCAGACAGATTAAAGCAATCAGAAACAGATCAATCAAACTCAGCGCCATCATGTCCCTCATTTTGGTGGAGACGCGCATTTACAGACGCAAAATGTGAACTCATATTCATTTTATGAATTCACTGCCTGACCCCAAACAAGATCGCTCACGCCTGACCCGACAGCGTCTGATTGAGGCCCTGATGGGGCTTCTCGAAACGCGTGAGTTCCGGGATATTGGCGTGCTGGACATCGCGGAGCGCGCTGGCACCTCGGTGGGCACGGTCTACCGCCACTTTGCCGACAAAGAGGATTTCTTGAACACGCTTATGCGACTTCGCATCGAAAAGATCGAAGCCCGTCTGTCTATAAAGACCGCCATGATCCCGCCAGAATGGTCCCTCGAAGAGATTCTGACAATCGCACTGCAACAAGCTTTGGAACAGGTTGAAACGGACGCGCCCATCTTGCGCACGCTGCTGACGCATCGCCCCCTTCAACTCCAATTGAACCAGGCGATGGAAGCGCTGCAATCTCAGGCACTTTCACGCATGGAGTTATTTCTGGAACGCTGCGGCTCTCGCGTGACACATCCTGATAAAGGCCGCGCCGCAACGCAGCTTTTTCACGTGCTGAACACGCTGTTTCTGGACAGCATCATCGCCACAGACAGCCCCGCCTATTGGGCGAAGGCGCCTGAGCGAGAGGCGCTGATCGAAGAAACCAGCAAGATGATGGTGGCCTATCTGACGCCTTGACGCTTAGGTCTTGTTCACGTCGGACGCGAACTGCGCGGCATTCTCAGCCAGGAACTCACCATCATCCGCCTGCCCCCAGAAGGCCGGTTGGGCTTTGGGGATTGTGAGCGCTTTCTGCACGGCTGGTCGCGCATCAATCCGGTCGAACCAGGCTTGAAGATGGTCCAGCCCCTCGACCGAGACTTTGGCCCAGACATAAGCCCGCGCCCAGGGATAGGTCGCCATATCGGCGATCGTATATTGATCAGCGGCGAGCCAATCTCGACCCTCTAACCGCGTGTTGAGAACCTCCAGCAAGCGGCGGGATTCGTCGACATATCGCTTTGTCGCAAACGGAATATCATGACCGTTGGGGGCCGCAATGCGTTGAAAATACATGGCTTGGCCCATCATTGGCCCGATCCCGCCCATTTGGAACATCAGCCATTGCAACGTCTCTGACCGACCGTTTGGGTCTTCGGGGAGGAACTGCCCATATTTCTCAGCCAAATACCAAAGAATCGCCCCACTCTCGAACACCGCAAAATCATCATTCGACCAATCCACAATCGTCGGGATCCGCCCATTCGGATTGAGCTTCAGATAGTCCTGTGCCTTCTGTTCCTTCTTGGCAAAATCAATGAAGGTCAGATCGTAGGAGACACCTGCCTCTTCTAGGAAGATGACAGGCTTATACCCGTTCATCGTCGCGGCGGTGTAAAGATGGATATCGGGGTCAGACATGGGAATCTCCTTTTCTGGGGAGATTGGCTCTTAATTATCATAAAGCAACTAGTTTACTTTTTGTAACCTGGTTACAGGAAGCTATGGATGCACGCCTCATCACAACGAAATCGGGTCAACGTCTCGCGGTTGATGCTTGTGACGCCCCCTGCCCCATCGAACAGGGGATGCGCGTTATTGGCGGCAAGTGGACCGGGTCCATTCTCTGGCATCTGAAAGATGACCCTGTGCGGTTCAACGATCTGTCGCGACTGGTATCGGGCGCGAGTAAGAAGATGATCACAGAGCGCCTGCGCCATTTGCAACGTCACGGTCTCATTACGCGCACTGTGCGAGAGACTTCTCCGATTTCAGTGGAGTATCAAGCCACAGAGGCAGGTCAGACCGCTATAAAGCTTCTCAATCAGATTCGAGTCTGGAGCGAAGACCTTCCACTCGCTTCAGATGCGCAAAAAGAAACAAACTAATCGAGCTGAACGCTAACTGCTTTAGCACATACAGCCGCTTTTTTTCTCGCTTGTTCAACGCTCTCACCTCTGGCCAGAGCCACACCGAGTCGACGCGTTCCATCCAGCGATGGTTTTCCAAATAATCGGAGTTGCGTATCCGGATTCGCTAAGGCCTGATCAACGCCCTCAAATTGAGGGTTGTTAGACGTCCCCTGCCCTAAAATGACATGGCTGGCCGCCGGGCCAAATTGCCGGATTGCGGGAATGGGCAAACCCAGAATCGCGCGCGCATGAAGCGCAAATTCGGACAGGTCCTGACTCACGAGGGTCACCAAACCCGTATCATGAGGACGCGGCGAGATCGAAG
>JBCBGR010000037.1:0-14140 GCA_038526555.1 Pseudomonadota bacterium | reverse complement strand
GGAACCCAATGCCGCCCATAAAGCGCTCGGTGAGTTACAGATATCCCTGCGCGCTTTATGGGCGGCATTGGGTTCCGCGTCTGAAAGCGCGGCGCGGCGCTGATTGTAAAAGCGTTGCACGAGCTCTGGATCGCGCGCGAACGCTTCGGGTGTGGCCACATCTTCCACTCGGTGGGTCTCCCAGAGGCCGTCATTGTCGCGGAAGGTTTTCAGGCCGGATTCTGCGCTAATTCCGGCGCCCGTCAGAATGAAAATGCGCATCCAATCACCCTCGCGAACATTGCCAATAATCGTGCCTTAGTCTCTGAGGGCCAACGCCGCAAAGGGTCGACTTATCGAATGGCGCAGCACACAGAGAGTTGACATCTCACCAATAGACAGGCGCGGCTAACGCGCGTAGAGAGTGCGCGCATTGAAAAGGGTAATGGTGCACCATGCATAATGGTCTTGTGACTGTCTTTGGCGGTTCTGGTTTTGTCGGTAAGCAAGTTGTTCGAGCGCTTGTGCGAGATGGTTGGCGCGTTCGCGTGGCGATGCGCCGCCCGCATTTGGGCCATGAACTCCGGGTTCCGGGCGATGTGGGCCAAGTCCAGCTCGTTCAAGCTAATCTTCGTTTTCCGGCGTCCGTTGATGCGGCGCTTGAGGGCGCCGATGCGTGCGTGAACCTTGTCGCGCTTCTGTTCGAGCAAGGGCGTCAGACATTTGAAGCGCTGCATGTGGACGGGGTTGAGACAATCGCTCAAGCTTGTGCGGTCCGTGGTATCACCAATATGGCGCATATCTCCGCCATTGGTGCGGACGTCACAGCCAAGTCAGACTATGCGCGCACAAAGGGCGAAGGCGAGGCGTTGATCCGCTCTATTGTGCCCAGCGCGGATATTTTGCGACCCTCCATCATTTTTGGTGAAGGTGATGGGTTCTTTACGCGTTTTGCGTCGCTCGCTTTGAAAGCGCCGGCTTTACCCTTGATCGGTGGCGGGAAGACGCAATTCCAGCCTGCCTCTGTCGTTGATGTCGCCAAGGCCGTTTCGGTTGTTCTGCGTCAGGGAACGAACGGCACGATTTATGAACTCGGCGGGCCAAGGACTTACAGTTTTGAAGAGCTGATGCGCTTTACCTTGAAGGCGATTGATCGGAAACGGTTGCTGGCGCCTGTGCCCTGGTTCGCTGCGACCCCGATGGGATTTATGGGCGAGCTGACAGGTGCGCTGCCCTTTGTTGAGCCGTTCCTTACACGTGATCAGGTTGAAAACCTCAAAGTCGATAATGTGGTGTCCGGTGATCACCCCGGCTTTGAAGTATTGGGTATTAAGCCCGATACAATCGAGGCGATTGTGCCTGATTATCTTGAGCGCTTCCGGAAATATGGACAATTTCACGAAGCCCGTCTTCCCGAATCCAACTAACTGTTAGGAGTTTCTCATGACTTTCCGATCGCTGATCCTCGCGGCGTCCGCCATTACGCTGGCTGCTTGCTCCCAAGCTGAGACCGAAACCGTTGAAGCGGCTGCCGAAGCCGAAGTCGCCACAACAGAAACATCCGCTGATCTGGCCGGTGCGGAGGTCGAAGTCGTCTCGGATGCTGAAGCTTTAGCCACAATCTTGGCCGCTCAAGATGAAGCGACCCAAGCGCGATATGATGCGCGTAATCCGGCTGAGACACTCGACTTTTTTGGGATCAAACCTGGCATGGCCGTCGGTGAAGCGCTGCCCGGTGGCGGCTGGTACTCCAAAATCCTGTTGCCTTATCTCGGCGAAGAAGGGCACCTCGTAGCGGTCGACTACACAATTCCCATGTGGGGCGAGTTTGGTGGCTTCGCGACGGATGAATTCCTTGCCAACAAAGAAACTTGGCCGACAACTTGGGTGGAAGAAGCGCAGGGCTGGACCGACAGCGAAGCAGACATTAGCGCTTACACATTCGGCACGTTGCCTCAGGACGAGTCATTGGATGCGTTCCTGTTTATTCGTGCAATGCATAATCTCTCTCGTTTCGATGAAACGGGTGGTTATATGGGCGAAGCGCTCACTGCCGTTCATGGTAGCCTGAAACCAGGCGGTGTCGTTGGCGTTGTGCAGCATGCCAGCGCCGATGATGCAGATGCGGCATGGGCCACAGGGGCTGCGGGCTATCTGCGTAAACCTGATGTCGTAGCCGCGTTTGAAGCCGCCGGTTTCGAACTGGTCGGCGAAAGTGATGTGAATGCAAACCCGCTGGATAATCCGACGACAGAAGATTTCGTCTGGCGTTTGCCACCTAGCCTGGGGTCTACCGAGGAAGGCACAGAGGAAAGAGCGGCGATGGAAGCGATCGGTGAGTCGAACCGGATGACGCTGCTGTTCCGCAAAGCCAGCTAGAACTCCAGATATCGAAATCAGATGAAAGCGCCTCATCCGGGGCGCTTTTTTCGTTTCAAGCTCGCTTTTTCTCGCATCATCGTTAAGCCGCGCTATGGCTCAGGCCCAGACGGATCAATTCGCTGCCTTTCGGCACAGCTCTTACGCGCGATATTTTACAGCGCGATTCTTCTCATCAACGGCCGTTCAGATTTTGGCGACGGCTGTGGGCTGGCAAATTTATGATGAAACGGGCAGTGCGTTTCTGCTTGGATTGATCGGCCTTGTTCAATTCCTCCCAGCCATCTTGCTCGTTATACCCGCAGGCCTTGCCTCCGACAGGATTGGTCGCCGCTTCATTATGGGCAGTACAATCTGGCTGGAAATGCTATGCGCGGCCGTCATTCTCACGCTGGCGCTTACTGGGAATTTCGACCCATTCTGGGTGCTCACAACCCTGACCGTCTTCGGCATTGGACGTGCCTTTTACACACCTGCCGCCAGCAGCCTCGCCGTTAATCTGGTCCCGAGAGAAGACTTTCCCAATGCTGTGGGATGGAACACGGCCAGTTGGCAGCTTGCCCATATTGCAGGGCCAGCAGCGGGCGGTCTAATCTACGGCATATCCGCCGGGGCGGCCTACGGCACATCCGTGACGCTTTTACTCACGGCTGGAATTATGATTTTCTCGATCCCGAAGCCGCTGCAACGCATTGAATCAGAACCGGCCTCACTCTCCGTCCTGCTGGGCGGATTCCGCTACATCTGGAAACAAAAGGTTGTGCTCGGCGCGATTAGTCTGGATCTGTTTGCCGTATTCCTGGGTGGTGCTGTCGCGCTTATGCCGGTCTACGCACGCGATATCTTGGAACTCGGTCCAGAAGGTCTGGGTTTGTTGCGCGCCGCGCCCGGCATTGGGGCCATCGCCATGCTGCTTATCCTGACGCGTTTTCCTGTACGCAATCATGCGGGCATCATCCTCATGGTCACAGTCGCGCTCTTCGGTCTGGCGACAGCCGTCTTTGGGCTATCGACCTTGCCGTGGCTGTCGATTGCCGCGCTGATCCTAGTCGGCGCGTTCGATATGGTGAGTGTCTATATCCGCGAGATCATTTTGCAGCTCTGGACCCCAGACGAGGTGCGCGGTCGCGTGAATGCTGTGAACGGTATCTTCTTGGGGGCCTCCAACGAATTGGGTGAGTTTCGCGCGGGTATGATGGCCGCCGTCTTCGGGGCTGTTGTGACTGTAACGGCGGGCGGTTTTGCTGCTGTCGGGGTGGCAGCTCTGGTCGGTAAAATCTTCCCGGGCCTCACGCGCATCAAACAGCTGGACGAAGCGCCGGATCGCTAGGCCCGACTCTCAAGCCTATCCACATCGACCCGTGCAATTTGGTGGCAAAAACCCTACATATGATGAAAGAAAATCACTGATTCGCTGCCTATGTCCGACTCTGCCGCCTCCATCCCTGAACCCGCCGAATATGGCGCTGACTCTATTAAAGTCCTCAAAGGGCTGGACGCGGTGCGTAAGCGGCCGGGCATGTATATTGGCGACACGGATGACGGCTCCGGCCTGCACCACATGGTCTATGAGGTCGTCGATAATTCCATCGATGAGAGCTTGGCCGGTCACGCCGATAAAGTCGAAGTCACGCTGCATCCGGACGGCTCTGTTTCCGTGCGCGACAATGGTCGTGGCATTCCTGTGGCAATCCATGAGGAAGAAGGGGTTTCCGCCGCCGAAGTGATCATGACCCAGCTCCATGCGGGCGGGAAGTTTGATCAGAACAGCTACAAGGTCTCTGGCGGACTTCACGGTGTGGGCGTCTCAGTGGTGAATGCCCTTTCGGTCTGGCTACGTCTGCGCATCTGGCGCGATGGCAAGGTCCATGAGATGGAGTTTTCTC
This sequence comes from Pseudomonadota bacterium, assembly GCA_038526555.1. Taxonomy (GTDB): domain Bacteria; phylum Pseudomonadota; class Alphaproteobacteria; order Caulobacterales; family Maricaulaceae; genus Litorimonas. The sequence continues at coordinate 9,896 of JBCBGR010000037.1, read as the reverse complement.
ATGGTGACGCTGTTGATCCTCTCAAGATTGTTGGAGACGCTCCGGAAGAAACACGCCGGGATGGGTCGGTTAAAGTCCTCACAGGGACCGAAGTGCGCTTCATGCCGTCCGAAGACACTTTCACGATGGTCGAGTTTGATCGCGACACGCTGGAACGCCGTCTGCGCGAACTCGCGTTTTTGAACTCAGGCGTGAACATTACGCTGACCGATGAGCGCCCGGAAGAACACGTCGTCACAACGCTCTACTATGAGGGCGGGATCGAAGCCTTTGTCCGTCACCTCGATGCGAATAAATCTGCCGTGATTGATACGCCGATTACGGTCGTCAAAGAGGCCGACGGTATCACTGTGGAAGCGGCGCTGTGGTGGAATGATAGCTACCACGAAAATGTCCGCGCCTTTACGAACAACATCCCGCAGCGAGACGGTGGCACCCATGTAGCCGGTTTCCGCGGCGCGCTCACACGGACGATCAATAAATATGCGGCGCAGTCAGGGATTGCTAAGAAGGAGAAGGTGAACATCTCCGGCGATGATGCGCGCGAAGGTCTGACCTGCGTCCTGTCTGTGAAGGTCCCTGATCCGAAATTCAGTTCTCAAACGAAAGACAAACTCGTCAGTTCTGAGGTCCGCCCTGTCGTCGAAAGCGCGATGGGTGAAGCACTCGGCGATTGGTTCGAAGAAAACCCGACTGAGGCCAAGCAGATCATTCAGAAGATCGTCGAGGCGGCGGCTGCGCGCGAAGCCGCCCGCAAAGCGCGCGATCTGACACGTCGTAAGTCGGCGCTCGATATCGCGTCTCTTCCGGGTAAGCTCGCAGATTGTCAGGAACGCGATCCGGCGCTCTCAGAAATCTTCATCGTGGAGGGCGATTCTGCGGGAGGGTCGGCCAAGCAGGCGCGTGACCGCCAGAACCAAGCGATCCTACCGTTGAAAGGAAAAATCCTGAATGTGGAACGCGCCCGGTTCGACCGGATGCTCTCCAGCCAGGAAATTGGCACAATGATCACGGCGCTCGGCACGGGGATTGGTCGCGAAGATTTCGACGTCGACAAAGCCCGCTACCACAAGATCGTCATAATGACGGACGCCGATGTGGACGGCGCACACATTCGGACGCTGTTGCTGACCTTCTTCTACCGTCAAATGCCGGAGCTTATTGAGCGCGGCTATCTCTACATTGCTCAGCCGCCGCTCTACAAAGTCGAGCGCGGTAAGTCGGTCCAGTATATTAAGGATCAGGCCGAGCTGGATGATTATTTGATCGATGCAGGCTCAATAGATGCACGTCTGGAACTGGCCTCTGGGGCTGTCATTTCCGGCGAGGATCTGAAACGCGTCGCTAAGGAAGCGCTCGTCGCGCAACACATTATTGATCGTTTGAAGCACCGCGCGCCGGATGAGGTGATTTCCCAGCTCGCGATTTCAGGTGTTCTCTCTGCGGAGCAAGATGAAAGCCTTTTAGCAAGCGCTGCAGAACGCCTTGATCGGATCGCTGATGAAGGCGAAGAGGGCTGGTCTGCCCGTTATGATGACGATGGCGCGCTTGTTGTCGAGCGTGATGTTCGCGGCGTTACGGAACGCTATGCGCTCCGCCCCTCCTTCCGCGACAGTACAGATGCGCGACGCCTGCACCGCCTGTCAGACTCGCTGCAGGAAACCTATGACGGAACAGCGTGGTTCCGCCGGGGTGATGCGGACGCGGTGGCGATTAACGGTCCGGCCCAACTGCTTGAGACGATCTTCGCGATTGGTCGGAAAGGCTTTAAAATCCAGCGCTATAAGGGTCTGGGGGAAATGAATCCGGATCAGCTCTGGGAGACGACGCTGGACGCGAATGCCCGCTCGCTCCTACAAGTGAAGATCGAAGCTGCGGATGCCTCTGACGATCTCTTCACGAAGTTGATGGGTGACGTCGTTGAGCCGCGCCGCGAATTTATCATTTCCAACGCGCTGGAAGCGGAAGTCGACACATGAGATCGTCCCTTATTCTCGCAGTCGTTCTTTTGGCCGCCTGCGCGTCACCCACGCCGCCGCCTGCAGATCAGTTCTTCGAGGCCATGACCGTGCTCTGTGACCGGACTGTCGAAGGGCAGGTTATTAGTAACCAAGAGGTCGATGCCGATTGGATTGGGGAAGTGTTGGTGGTCGGACCTGTGAGCTGCGAGACAGATACTATCCGTATGCCGCTTGCCGTCGGTGTGGATCAATCTCGCACATGGGTACTCAGCCGTGTCGAAGATGGTCTTGAGTTTCGCCACGAACATGTGGAGCCGGACGGGTCTCCCTCTGCGGTGACGGAATATGGCGGTTATGCGCTCTGGGATGCCGGAACGCCGATGCAGCAATCCTTCCCTGCCGATGAAAAGACGAAAGCGAACTTCACCGCGAACGGCATTCCCGTGTCCAATACCAATATCTGGACGTTTTCGATTAATGGTGACAGACTGACCTATTCGCTCGCCCGTCCAGCGTCAGACCTTGGACCTGAGCGGGACTTCCGGGCGGAATTTGATCTAAGTGATGGTTAGCGCGCTGACCCTGTTGCGAAATTGACGACAGCTTGTGCGCAGGGCTTTTCTTGATCTGAACCGCGCATTTCCACATTGATGGTGCTGAGTGTGCGGCCAAATTTCGCGACCCGTGCGTCTGCCAGCAGATAATCTCCGATGCCGGGGCGCAGGAAATCAATTGATAGTGATGTTGTGAAAGCCGGGACGGTCAGACCTGTATGGCTGAAAACCCCGATCAGTCCGCACGTATCGGCGACCATCATCATCATGGGACCAGCAATAAACCCGCCTGGACGACGGGCATAGGATCCGCAGGCAACACGTAGGCTCAGCTTCCCTGTTTCTAGGTGAAGAATTTCCAGTTGGTCAGCGAGCGGAAAGTGCTGCTGCAACAGCCCCATAACCGCTTCGGGTGTGGGGCAATCAGTCATGATTAAGCGGTCCCGCCCACAGTCAACTGCTCGACATAAAGGCTCGGTTGACCGACACCGACGGGGACGCCTTGCCCGGCTTTTCCGCAAACGCCAATGCCGGGGTCGAGTTCCATATCGTTGCCGACATGCCGGATTTGGGTGAGGACTTTGGGGCCATCCCCGATAAGTGTGACGCCCTTGAGTGGCTCCTCGATTTTACCGTCCCGCACGCGGTAGGCTTCGGTACATTGGAAGACGAATTTGCCGGACGTGATATCGACCTGCCCGCCGCCAAAGTTGGAGGCGTAAATCCCGTCTTTAAGATCGGCGATCATCTGGGCCTGCGGCACATCTCCACCCAGCATGAACGTATTGGTCATCCGCGGCATTGGGGCGTGGGCGAAGCTCTCGCGACGACCATTGCCTGTCGGCGCAACCCCCATCAGGCGCGCATTGAGCCTATCCTGCATAAAGCCCACCAGTTTGCCATCTTCAATCAGAACGGTGCGTTCTGTGGGCGTGCCTTCATCATCGACGGTGAGCGAGCCGCGCCGTCCGGGCAAGGTTCCGTCATCGACAATGGTCACGCCTTTGCTGGCCACTTGTTCGCCCAGGCTTCCGGCAAAGGCGGATGTGCCTTTGCGGATGAAATCGCCTTCCAGACCGTGGCCCATGGCTTCGTGTAGGAGAACACCCGGCCAGCCGGGGCCGAGGACAACGTCAAACTGTCCAGCGGGCGCATCGACAGATTCCAGATTGACTTGCGCTTGCCGCAGCGCTTCGCGTGCCATGGGCTGCCAAACATCTGGCGAGATGATCTCCTCATAAGGACGGCGACCACCCGTCCCGACATAACCTGTTTCGCGACGGCCATTGCGTTCAGCAATGACCATAATGTTCAGGCGAACAAGGGGGCGGATGTCATTAATCCGGGCGCCGTCCTGTTTCAGGATCGAAATAGCCCGTCGCGATCCGGCGAGCGTTGCGGTGACTTGAACGACTTCAGGGTCTAGCGCACGCACAAAGCCATCAATTTGCTGCAGCAGGCTGACCTTGTCCGAAAACCCCGGATTATCAGTCGGATCAATGTCTGGATAGAGTGAGGCATTCGTCCGACGGGGAAGCTCACTCATCACGCCATCATGACCGACTTTGACGAGTTGTACGGCATCAGAGGCGCGGCGCAGTGAGTCAGGCGAGAGTTCAGTGGATTGTGCAAAGCCTGACGCTTCGCCCGCGACGCAGCGCAGTCCGAATCCTCGCGATGTATCAAAACTCGCTGTTTTGAGTCGGCCATCATCAAACGAGAGGGCTTCTGTGGAGGAGCGTTCGATGAAAAGCTCGCCGTCATCCGCGCCATGAAGCGTATCAGACAGAATATTTTCTGCCGTTTTTGCGTCCAGATCACTGTCATCAAAGACAAAATCAGCCATTTAAGTCCTCTCAAGCGTCAGAAGTGCAGCACTTTTGCGAACAGGGCGGGTAACAGGGCTTCCATCCGGCCACAAGGCGCGATAAGGACCGCCCGCAGTACGCCATGCAAATGTGCGACAATCCGCGTCCAAATGGACCATCGGAACTGTCAGTTGTCATGGTTATATAGGGACCGGGCAGGGGCAAAACGACCTTTCCCATAAGAATTATGAGGATTACATGCGCGCGATGAACGCCATGCTGAGCACAATTGGAGCCGGGGCCTTGTCCCTGATGGCTGCTAGTGCCGCTTTTGCCGAAGGACTGGAAATCGGCCCGGAACCTAAAGGCTGGTTCCTGCAAGAGTCTGCGACCCCTGTGATGGACGAGTTGATCAAGGTGCATAACCTTGTGCAGGTCATCATCACGGCGATTGTTGTGTTCGTGTTCTTACTAATGGCTTATATCTTGATCCGCTTCCGCGAGAGCAAGAACCCGGTTCCCAGCAAGACATCGCATAACACCCTGATCGAGATTATTTGGACGGTTGTTCCTGTAATCCTGCTCGTGATTATTGCGATCCCGTCCATGAACTTGCTGTATAAGCAGGACCGCCTTCCAGAGACGGAACTGACGGTTAAGGCCGTCGGCAACACGTGGAACTGGCTCTATAGCTACCCGGATTACGAGAATGTCGAAGAATGGGTCTCAAACCCGCTCGACGAAACACAGGCGAAAGAGGTGGGTCAGCCCTACCTACTGGCGACTGACTACCCGCTCGTCGTTCCTGTGAACACCAAAGTCAAAGTGCTGGTGACGTCGATCAACAATATGCACAGCTGGGCCGTCCCAAGCTTTGGCGTGAAGATGGACGCAGTGCCCGGCATCATCAACGAGACCTGGTTTGAGGTCTATGAAGAAGGCACATTCTACGGCCAGTGTTCTGAGATTTGCGGTATTTTCCACTACAATATGCCGATTGAAGTCAAAGCGGTCAGCAAAGAAGAATTTGCACGCTTCATCGCGGGTGGCGGCCTTCAAGACGATAAAATGGCGGGTCTAACCACTGAAGCGCCAGTCACAGATGTTGCGATGAACGGCTCCGCCGACGTCACAGCGAACAATTAAGACCGAAAGAAAAGCAAGAGAAAAACCATGGTTGCTATTCACGGCGAAGATATTCCCGTCTCACATAGTGCAGATGACGAAAAACCCGGCTTCTGGGCACGGTGGTTCTATTCCACTAACCACAAGGATATTGGGACGCTCTACCTGATCTTCGGGATCATCTCAGGTATTATCGGAGGTTTCCTGTCCTTCATGATGCGGATGGAACTGGCCGCACCGGGCATTCAGTATTTCACGAATGAGCACACCTATCTGGTGTTTGTGACCATGCACGGTCTGATCATGATCTTCTTTATGGTGATGCCCGCGCTGATTGGGGGCTTTGGTAACTGGTTTGTCCCGATTATGATCGGGGCGCCGGATATGGCTTTCCCGCGCATGAATAACCTGTCTTTCTGGCTGCTGCCGGTGGCTTTGATCTGTCTGATGATCAGTTTCTTCGTGCCCGGAGCGGCCGAAGGGAACGGATTTGGGGGCTCGTGGGTGATGTACCCGCCGCTCTCGACGACCGGATCGCCCGGACCGGCCTTTGATTTCATTATCATTGGTCTTCTCGCGGCAGGTTTCTCCTCCATCTTCGGGGCAATTAACTTCATCACGACCATTCTGAACATGCGTGCGCCGGGCATGACCCTGCACAAAATGCCACTCTTTGCGTGGGCGATGTTGGTCACGGCCTTCTTGCTGCTCCTGGCTCTGCCAGTCCTCGCAGCGGCACTCTTCATGCTACTGACAGACCGGATTGAAGGCGGTACAGCCTTCTTCGATCCTGCGCGTGGCGGTGATCCGCAAATGTTCCAGCACTTGTTCTGGTTCTTTGGTCACCCTGAAGTTTACATAATGATCCTGCCAGCCTTCGGGATTGTCAGTCACATCATCTCGACATTCTCTCGGAAGCCGATCTTTGGCTATCTCGGTATGGCCTATGCCATGGTCGCGATTGGTGTTGTCGGCTTCGTCGTCTGGGCGCACCACATGTACACGGTCGGTATGGATGTGAACGTGAAAGCCTACTTCGTTCTGGCCACGCTCGTTATCGCCGTGCCAACAGGGGTTAAAGTCTTCTCATGGCTTGCCACGATGTGGGGCGGATCTATCCGCTTTAGCGTCCCGATGCTTTGGGCGCTTGGCTTTATCTTCCTATTCGTGGTGGGCGGCGTGACGGGTGTGATGCTCGCCAATGCGGGTATCACAACTTACTTGCACGATACTTATTATGTCGTCGCGCACTTCCACTACGTCCTGTCCATGGGCGCGGTCTTCGGGATCTTCGCGGGCTGGTACTATTGGTACGGTAAGATGTTTGGTCACCACTATAATGGGTTCCTGGCCCGTGTTCACTTCTGGCTGTTCTTTATCGGCGTGAACCTGATCTTCTTCCCGCAGCACTTCCTGGGTTATCAGGGTATGCCACGCCGTTACGCTGACTATCCGGTCGAGTTCGAATATTGGAACATGATCTCATCCTGGGGTGCATGGGTCACGCTGGCGTCCGTCGCCGTCTTCTTCATCGTCGTCCTGGAAGCGATCCTGATGCGCAACAAGCGTCGCGTCGGCAACAATTACTGGGGTGAAGGTGCGACGACGCTGGAGTGGACCATTTCCAGCCCGCCACCCTATCACCAGTTCAGCATCCTGCCGCGCATCGAAGATGAGCCTGCGCACGGGGCTGAAGAAGGGAAAGCCTAAGAGGCCGGATGACCCCCGCATCCACACATAAATCAGAAGGGGCCGCATCGGAAACGATGGCGGCCTTTTCTTCGCCCAAAGGGTCTGGAGAGGCCGTGGGAGCAGGCCTCTCGCTGGCGGGGCCAGGGGACTATTTTGCCCTGATGAAGCCTCGTGTGATGAGCCTTGTGGTCTTCACAGCGATCTGTGGGCTTTTGCTGGCTCCAGGCTCCTTGTCAGGATCAATTGGTCTGGGTTCGGCCCTTGTTGCGATCCTCTGTATCGCTCTCGGCGCGGGCGCGTCGGGTGCACTTAACATGTGGTATGATAGCGATATTGATGGGGCCATGGCCCGGACGTCTCAGCGACCTATCCCGAAAGGGGTCTTGAGCCCACGCGCAGCCCTTGGCTTTGGTATGGTCATGTCAGGCGCAGCAGTCTGGCTTCTGCTGGTCGCGACCAATTGGGTTGCCGCCGCGCTGCTTGCCTTCACGATTTTCTTCTATCTGGTGATTTACACCATGTGGCTGAAGCGGAGCACACCACAGAATATTGTCATTGGTGGTGCAGCCGGCGCGTTCCCGCCCATGGTGGCGTATGCCGCTGTAACTGGTACGATCACATTTGACTCTGTGATCCTGTTCTCGATCATTTTCTTCTGGACACCCCCACATTTCTGGGCGCTCGCGCTTTATAAACAGACCGATTATGGCCGGGTTGGCATTCCGATGATGCCGAATGTGAAAGGCGCACCACGCACGCGCGCAGAAATTTTGGCCTACAGCTTGCTCCTCTTTGTGCTGACGCTCTGGCCGTGGCAGACAGGTTTGGGAGGCCCAGTTTACGGCGTCTCGGCGATCCTCTTGTCAGGCGTCTTCGTTGGGCTGGCCTGGCGTGTGTTCCGATCTCAAGCGGGTGACAAGCCATCTGAAGCCGATGCTGGGGAACTTTACGCGGTTCGCAGTGGTAACAAAGCCGCACGAAATCTGTTCGCCTACTCTATCCTCTATCTATTCGCGATTTTCGCTGTCCTCACAGTCGATCATCTCTTCTTTGTGGGAGGCTAAACGATGCCGGAATATCGCAATTCTCCCAAAAAATTCGCCAAACCCACACAGGCCGAGATCAAGGCGCGCACATTCCGCAATGTGGCGATTGCCATTGGCCTTGTCCTGTTCATGGTCCTTGTCGCCGCATCGATTGTGATGCGATCCCCCGTCTAAGTCTTTTATCAGGAGCTTCTATCCGTGACCCGGAACTTTAAGACCCAGCTACTCCTCACCCTGATCGCGGTGGGTATGCTGAGCCTCGGTTTCTATTCCAAAGTGCTCTACGACACATTCTGTCGGATCACAGGGTTTGGCGGGACCCCGCAGATCGCCATGAATGAGGAAAATCTTTCCGTGATTCTGGATCGCAAAGTGACGGTAAAATTCGACACGAATGTCAGTCCCGATCTACCGTGGGAATTCAAACCCATGGAACGCTCGATGGAGGTTCAGTTGGGTCAGACAGGTCTGGCTTTCTACACAGCCAAGAACACCTCTGACGTTCCCGTCTCCGGCGTGGCCACCTTTAATGTGACGCCAGTGAAAGCGGCGCCTTGGTTCGTTAAAACAGAATGCTTCTGTTTTACGGATCAGATCCTGCAGCCGGGTGAAGAGTTGACCATGCCGGTCCTGTTCTTTGTTGATCCAGAAATGGATAATAGCGAACGCCATGATGACGTGAAGGAAGTGGTGCTGAGCTACACATTCTTCCCATCCGAAGAGCAGCCGGAGATCAGTGCCTCTCGCCCCGTTCAGGCACTGCGATAGGGTAAAAATAGAACGGTTATGGAACCACCCGCACAGTTGCGAACCGCGCGGGTCATGGCTATAGCGACGCAAGATTATGATTGTCGGCGAAGGACCCGCTGACACGCAAAGGGACAAATCACATGGCAGGTGCCGTCGAACACGACTATCACATCCTTCCGCCCAGCCCATGGCCTTTCCTCTCAGGTATTGCCTGCCTGACATGGGGCCTCGGCATGGTGACTTTCTTCACAGGCCTGGTGCCACGCAATGGCGAAAACCCCATGCTGGAGTTTTTCTTCGCGCGTGGATTGGACACAATTCAGGGCCGTGAAGGTGCAGGTGGCGGCTGGATCATTCTGCTGATTGGTTCTCTGTTCGCGGCCTATGTCATGTATAGCTGGTGGCGCGATGTCGCTGCTGAGAGTGCGCGCGGTGAGCATACACCTGTGATCGATCTGGGTCTGCGCTACGGCATGATTATGTTCATCATGCAGGAAGCCATGTTCTTTGTCGGCTGGTTCTGGATGTTCTTCGAGCTTGGCCTGTTCCACAAATTCCGCTCGGGCTGGAACCCAGACATTCTGGAAGATCCAGAAGCCTATGCGTCTTGGCCACCACCCTCCATTGAAACCGTTGATCCTTGGCATCTGCCCTTAATGAATACGTTGATCCTGCTGCTGTCGGGTACGACAGTCACATGGGCGCACCACGCCCTGATTCACGGCGACCGCAAAGGCGCGAAATGGGGTCTGGGTATCACAGTATTGCTCGGTGTTCTCTTCACGACCGTTCAAGCTTACGAATATATCCATCTGTTCGACTATCGCCTTGAGGACGGACTGAAGGGTACGTTCTGGCTCTCAACCAACGTCTATGGCTCCGCCTTCTTCATGGCGACAGGTTTCCACGGCCTGCACGTCCTCATCGGGACCATCTTCCTGGCGGCAATGTGGGCACGCC
>JBCBGR010000036.1:0-14186 GCA_038526555.1 Pseudomonadota bacterium | reverse complement strand
AGATAACATCCTTCTAGGAGAAGTGTTGAGCGCGTAAATCATCTCTAACTCTGCGCACGAAAGCTTTATCTAGGTTGGAATGGCTCAAGAATACTTTCATCATATAACCTATAATTTGCTAATGAGGTTATACAACCATAAATTTGTTACCCCTTCTCCGCCGACCAAGCCATCAAGAACTCACGCCCTGTCGCAAGCGTTTGCCCAGCCATCGTGCCATCCGCCCCCAAAACACCCGAAGTCAAATAAGGTCCTGTCCTGTCGGTCGTGACCACAGTAAAGCGTATCTCATCGTCGAACGTCGTGTATCGCCCATTCAGAAACGGCGAGTCATAGAAGGTTCCGGCGAGTGTGCTGTCTTCCCCGACGGCCGTCACAACCATTTGGGTTTTCGACGGCGGGGCGTCGGGACTGAAATAGAGCGAGACGTCCCATGTTCCCAAAAGTGCTGAGTCCGCGATTAGCGCGCCTTCAACGACTTGTGGGCCGTCTAGCACGAGACCTTGAGAGGCATTGGAACACCCCGTCAAAGGGGCGGCGACCAGCGCCATAACAGCTGCACTCGCAAAGGCCCGTTTCATCTTATGTGTCCACATAGAGCGCGCCACCTTCTTCTTTGAACTTCTCCGACATCTCCCGCATCCCTTCCTCCGCGCTCAGGCCCAACGCCTTCTTCTCATTATCCGACAGCCCATCCGCATAATCGCGCACGTCCTGCGTGATTTTCATGCTGCAGAATTTCGGCCCGCACATGGAGCAGAAATGCGCCGTTTTGTGGGCTTCTTTCGGCAGGGTCTGATCGTGATAGTCGCGGGCCGTTTCCGGGTCGAGGCTGAGGTTGAACTGATCTTCCCAGCGGAATTCGAAGCGCGCGCGGGAGAGCGCATCGTCGCGGATTTGCGCCGCTGGATGACCCTTGGCGAGGTCAGCCGCGTGGGCCGCGAGCTTATAGGTGATCACGCCCACTTTCACATCGTCCCGGTCTGGCAAGCCCAGATGTTCCTTCGGTGTGACGTAGCAAAGCATAGAGGTCCCGAACCAGCCAATCATCGCCGCGCCAATGCCGGACGTGATATGATCATAGCCGGGCGCGATATCGGTTGTGAGCGGGCCAAGCGTATAGAAGGGCGCTTCGCCGCATTCGCGTAGCTGCTTATCCATATTCACCTTGATCTTGTGCATCGGGACGTGGCCCGGCCCTTCGATCATGACCTGGCAGCCCTTCTCCCACGCAATCTTGGTCAGCTCTCCCAGTGTTTCCAGTTCCGCAAACTGCGCACGATCATTGGCATCGGCAATCGCGCCGGGGCGCAGCCCGTCACCGAGCGAAAAGCTCACATCATACGTCCGCATAATGTCGCAAATCTCGGCGAAGTGGGTGTAGAGGAAGCTCTCCTTATGGTGGGCGAGGCACCATTTCGCCATGATAGACCCGCCGCGCGAAACGATCCCGCAAACGCGGTCGGCCGTCAGGTGGATATAGGCCAGCCGCACGCCCGCATGGATGGTGAAATAGTCGACCCCCTGCTCGCACTGCTCAATGAGCGTGTCGCGATACACGTCCCAGGTGAGGTCTTCGGCCACACCGTTCACCTTTTCCAGCGCTTGGTAAATCGGGACCGTCCCGATGGGTACGGGTGAGTTGCGGATGATCCATTCGCGCGTGTTGTGGATGTTCCGACCCGTGGAGAGGTCCATCACATTATCCGCGCCCCAGCGGGTCGCCCAGACCATCTTTTCCACCTCTTCCTCAACAGACGAGGCGACGGCGGAATTGCCAATATTGGCGTTGATCTTTACGAGGAAGTTGCGGCCAATAATTTGCGGTTCCAGCTCTGCATGGTTGATGTTGGACGGGATGATGGCCCGGCCCTTGGCGATCTCGTCCCGGACGAATTCGGGCGTGACGAAGGCGGGGATCTCGGCCCCGAAGCTCTCGCCGGCCGCGACCGTGTCTTCTGCGCCCTCAATCATGGCTTGGCGGCCCAGATTCTCCCGCTCAGCAACGTAGATCATCTCCTTGGTGATGATCCCGGCCTTGGCATATTCATACTGCGTGACGGGCCCTGTGCCCGTGCCACGCAGGGGCTTGTGACGCACGGGGAATTCGCGGGCGAGATATTTTCCCGTCGCATGGCCATTATCTTCGGGCTTGACGTCCCGACCCTCATATTCCTCGACATGGCCGCGCTCCAAAATCCAGTCACGGCGAGATCGCGGCAGGCCTTTCTCCACGTCGATTTCGACAGCAGGATCAGAATAGGGTCCAGACGTGTCATAAACCGGCACGGGCGGCTCTTCGGCTGTCGGATGCAAATGGATCAGCCGATGCGGCACGCGCAAGCTCGGATCAGCCGCAGGCGCGGTGTAGACTTTCTCGGACGCGGGCAGTGGCCCCGTGGTGACGGTCGGTGTCTGGAAATCATCTTGGGAGAGCGGCTTGTTCATGAGGGGACTCCTTCAGGGGCGGCATCGGTTTTGAGCACGCGCATGAGCGCGACAAAATCATCGGTGATAAAAAGGTAGCGTTTTCCAGTCGATTGACGCGTAAACATCAAGGCCGATGTGCCGTGATCAAGCTCTGGCATCAGTGAGGCGAGGTCATCACGGTTCAGCACAGTCAATGGGCCATCCGGCTGATTGAAAAGAAAAACGCGAGCGTTCGTGATGACGCAAGAGACGAAACTCGGCGTGTAAAAGAAGAATGTGAAATGGGTGAAGCGGCGAAAAAATCGGCTGCGCCGTAACTGCACGACGCCATAAGCGAAGATGGCGATGCTCAAACTCAAAAGAACCAGATAAGTGTAGACAATCGCCGTAACCCTAATCGCAAAAGCAAAGACGAGTCCCGCAACGACGAAGCTTATGGCGGCCCGCTTCAACGCCTCCCGCGCTGTGTCTGGTATCCGCTGATCGTCCTTGGAAAACGCATCAATCGACGCCCAAAGGATCGTCTCGTTGGGATGAAGCTGTTGCTGCAGGGCTGTCGGAATATTGCTCACGACTCCGCCCCTTATCGATCCAACGCACGGAGCGCAGGGTTGAAATCTAGCGTGCTGATAAAGGCGTATTCGACGGCCAAATCGCGCGGGTAAAAGAGCAGCGCCTGCGCGCCCTCTGAAAAGCCTTGTTTGACTTCTCTGAGCTTATTGCGGGTGACAGACACGGGCGTTTCGCCCGGCAGGTCAAAGAATAGAACTCGCCGATCCGTAATCACGCAGGACATAAACGCGTAAGGTCCGAAGGAAACGTAACGCTTCCCCCATCGGGACGAGAGCCAGAGGCGATCAATCAAAGGCCTGCCTGCCGAAATCATCAGAAAAAGACCAATGATGTAGAGTGAAGTCCCCTGCCAGGTTTCGCCAAAAGAATCTAATCCAAACGCGCCTAATCCAATGGCTGCCATTGGAATACCGACCAGAAGGAATAGCATAGACTGCCAAGGTTTCAGGTGGCTTACCAAATCCTTTTTGCGCAAAGGCTTTCGGCGCTCGCCATCATCCGACTGCACACTCGTCCATACCACTCGTTCGCCCTGATAGAGATCGAGCGCGTCGATGACGGATGGATCGAGTTTCACTTCACTCATGGGCTACGCGTTCCGTAGCGCAGCAAAAACGTATCAGTCTGATCACCCGTTATGCTGACCAGATAAAGCCGGTCATATTCGGTTGCTTCAACGATCGGCTCGCCGCCCTCTCCGCCCAGTTCTTCGGCCAGTGGTGGGGTCGTATTACTGTGACCGACGACGAGATGACGTCCGCCTTCTTCGCGCAGTTGATCCGCCAGCGTTGGCAAGTCGCGCGGATCGTAAAGACGCACGGGTAAGTCCAGCCGTGCGGCGAGCGGGGCGACCGTCTGACGCGTGCGTTTATAGTCACTGCTGTGAATGTGGGTAATGTCTGCATCTTCCAGCAGGTCGGCGAGGGCTTCTGCGCGTAACACCCCAGCTTCCGTCAGTGCGGGGTCTTGACCCGATTGTTTCTCTGCATGGCGGACGAGGAAGACTTCGAGATCTGCGGCCATTGCGCCAAGGGCTGATCCAAAAGCAATGAGGACGCCCATTACAATAGCGGTGACGTTAAACGGTCTCATTTTCTAACCCTCCGTGCCGCTGCCGCACCGCGTTTGCGGGCTTGGTCGAGCCATTTTTGTATCTTTTCCGGGCTGGCGGTCTTGACCGTCCCGACCTGCAGTGTTCGCGTCGGTCGGACTCCGGCAAATTTCAGCACCGTATTCTTCGCTTGGGCTTTGGCAGGGCGGTTATTGGTGATCTGATCATACCAAGTTGGCGCATCGCTTGTCAGCAGCAGGTCAGCACTCCGCCCTGTCAGCAGCCGATCCCAGAAAATCTTCCCTTCCGGATAATCCATCGCAAATCCGGGCAGGAAAGCGCGGTCAATCGCGCCCTTCATCTTGGCTGGCATCCCGCCCCACCAGACAGGGTAAGCCCAGCACAGATGATCCGCCCAGAGGATGTTTTCGCGAAATTCCAAGAGGCTGGGTTCCAGCTCTTTGCGCGCGTGATAACCCTCTTCCAGATCGGGATCGAAATCCATGTCGCGAAGGTGCATGCGGCGGATTTCTGCGCCCTGCTCACGCGCGCCCGCTTCATAGGCATCGGCCATGCCATGCGACAGTGACGTCTCACGCGGGTGCCCGACCCAGATGAATATATGGCCCATGTCTCACCCGTCCTTCCGGCGGCCCGCCCCGGAATTGGGGCATACCCGCATCAAGTTCAAAGGGTACGTCTCGACCGAAACTTCAAGCTGCTTCGGTGCCCCTCGGATAATTTACAACTGCCCCTACTCCCTCGATTTGACAAGGGGGAAACGTGAAAGCTTTAACAGAGGGCGTTCCAGGAAGCGGTACGCATAGAGAGATGCGATGACGCAGGCTATTGTACCGCCGATGAGGAAGATTGCGAAACTGAGTAGGAGCGGAATACCCTCAACGCGTTCGAAACCCCGGATGAGAGCCAGCAGCAACGGCATGTGCAGCAAATAGAGCGTGTAGGACGCATCACCTAAATCCGTCATAATTTTGGGGAATTTGAACGGAGCTTCGACCTCATAGGTCGCCAATCCCAGAATAAGTAAAGCGGCGGGTAATCCAAAAATCCAGACTCGCGGGTAATCGGCCAGTCCTCCAGCCTGGGCAAGGGTCCAGTTACTATGGACACCATACGTTACCATAAATGTTAAACCTCCAATTATCGCCAAAAAGCCAATAGGCAACGGTGGACGCATCGACAGAACCATCTGCGCCGCGATGGCACCGAAGATGAATTCCAGACACATTGGGCTTCTTAAGATACCACCCCAATCGCCCGGCAGGATCGGCGGTGCACTCTGTGTCCGCCAACTCCAAAGAATGAAGCCCCCCCACCCGATCAGGATCGGAAGACGCCATCGGCTGGGGAAGACAATGAGCACAGCAAACAATGCGTAAAACGCCATCTCAAAGGTGAGCGTCCACCCCACAGGCAGAACGGGCAGTACGGATTGCGGCCAAAGCGCCATGGAGAACCAGAACCGCGCCTGTGCGCCGTCTTCTGGTGGCCTTGCCGGAATGCCATAAGCAAAAAGAAAATAAGCCCCCATCAGCGCACAAAAGATCCACCAGATCGGGAAGATACGCGTCAGGCGTTTCCAGAAGAAATGCAGCGCGGCTTTTGGGCCGATAAATCTAGCGTCTCGCGTGACCCAGACCATGATGAACCCGCTGAGCACGAAGAAGAGGTCGACGCCCGCCCAGCCCATATCCCACGGGCCTTGAAACAGGTCTGCGCCCATTTTCTCTCGCCAAATAGACGCAGCATGAAACAGGACGACCAGAATAGCCGCGACAGCCCGCAAAGCTTGCAGGCTATCCAGCCGCGTTTGATCTGAGCGTACCCCTTCCATGATCCTCCGCGCTACCGCTGCGAGGCCAAGATGGGAAGACTTTTAATCCTGTTCAGTGGGACAATAAGGACCCGATGTCGGCAGCGCGTCGATGAAAGCCACAATGTCGTTTTTCAGCGGACTCCCACTATCAAAATGGCGCGACAGAACGCGGACGGGATCGATGTGGTTCATGTCCTCATAGATGGCGAGGCGGGTCTTCACGCCGATCTCGTTCAGCGCATCAGACAGGGTTGAGGCATTCTTATAGCCAACCGTTTTATCGTCTCGCCCGTTCACCAGCATGATCGGCGGTATGTCGGCGCGCAGACGACCCATCGGCGCGTCATCGGCTTTGAACAGGTCGGGGAAAATCTCTGTATAGGGTTCATCCGTCATCGGGTAAGCGCCGGTCGGCGCGGCCAAGCTCACCACGCCTGCAACCCGTTCACAGACAGACACGCCTGAAATGTCCGGCGCCATGACGGACATGAGCACATTATACCCACCGGCAGAATGTCCCATGAGAACGAGCGGACGATCTGGAAATTGTTCTGCGGTCGCCTGGATGGCCTGCCCCGTATCTTCGATCATCTGGGGATAGAGGCTATCCGGGAAGAGACGATAATCCGGGACAACCACATCATAGCCATCTTTAGTGAAACCTTCCGCCACAAATTTATACATACCCTTGAATCCGCTGGTCCAACCGCCGCCATAGAGGAAGACGATGACAGGTGCGTCGGCCTTGGGCGAAGCGGCGCGGTAGATATCCATACTTTGCCGCTCAACCTCGCCATAAGTGACGCCCTTATCGCGATCAAAACTGGAGGACGGCGTGATCCCATTCAGAACGCTCGCGGTAGAACATCCTACGAGCAACATGGACAGGCCGGACAGGCCCAAAAACTTGAGCTGTTTCTTTGAAATCTTGGTCATCATGAATTGAATACGGATTACCGATCAGGGTGATCTGTAATCCGGATATGACCCGGCTGCGCCGCAAACCGGGACAGCCAAGCCTGGACCGCAGGATATTGCGACAGGTCGAACCCGCCTTCTCCGGCCACATGGGTGTAGGCGTAGAGCGACACATCAGCGAGCGAGCAGCGCTCACCGACGAACCAGTCCCGCTGCGCCAGATGGCTCTCCATCACGGATAAGGCCGCATGCCCTTTGGGCATGAGGTTGGCCAACTCATTGGCCCGCCCTTTTGGATCATAATTGCAGATATAGCGCGCGACTGCGATGGCGGGCTCGTGCCGATATTGCTCCCAGAACTGCCACTGTAGCATTTTGGCATAATCATAAGAGTCGTCCGGGATCAGTTTGGAGCCTTCCACCAAATAGCGAATGATCGCATTACTTTCCGCCAGAGGTCGCCCGTCGTCGAGCACGAGCAATGGGATCTGTCCCGCCGGGTTCAGCGCCAGAAACTCTTTAGACTGGGTGTCTCCCTTGTGAATATCGACATCAACATGGGTGTAGGACAGGCCGAGATGGGACATAACCCAGCGCACTTTGTAGCTATTGCCGGACGGGAGATAGTCATAGAGTCGCATGCAGCTGCACTGACCCGCGTCGCGCTTTGACGCAAGAGCGCAAACATGGATAACGGGCTTTCGCTTCCCTCTTGGGGTGTGATCCGCTAACGGCGCTCTTTCGAGCGACCCGAAAGGACGATTTTGAGTACAGCCATTGGAAGCCTGGACCGTAAACGCCTGCCCGCAGGTGCGGTACTGGTCGTGGGCGCAGGTCTCGCCGGGCTCTATCTGGCGCTGAAACTCGCGCCGCGTCCCGTCTATGTGCTGACGTCGCGGCGGTCGTCTAAGGGCGCAGCCTCAGCCTGGGCGCAAGGGGGCATCGCGGCGGCCCTCTCCCCTGACGATAGTCCGAAGAGCCATGCCCTCGACACAATCGCGGCTGGGGACGGACTGGTTGATCCTGCTATTGCCCATATGGTGGCGCAGGAAGGGCCGGAGCGGGTGCGAGACCTTGACGCGCTTGGCGTACCCTTTGACCGCAATGAACAGGGCGACCTCTATCTCTCGCTGGAGGCCGCTCACTCCATGCCCCGCGTCGCCCGCGTAAAGGGTGACACAGCCGGCCGCGAAATCATCAATGTCATGGTGCGCCGCGCGCAAGAGGCCGATCATATTGAAGGGCTGATTGGCTGGCGCGCGGAAAGCCTTTTACTAGATGGTCATGGCGGTGTGGCCGGGGCACTGGCGCGTCGTGATGATGGCGCACTCCTGTCTGTGGAAGCGGATATAACCGTTCTTGCGACCGGGGGAATTGGCGGGCTGTTTTCAGTCACGACCAACCCGCGAACAGCGCGCGGTGACGCCTTGGGCATGGCCGCGCTCGTGGGCGCTGAGCTGCGCGATATGGAATTCGTCCAGTTCCACCCAACCGCGATCAATGTCGGGCGCGACCCCGCCCCGCTCGCGACAGAAGCGCTACGCGGCGAAGGGGCAACCCTCGTCAATAAAAACGGGCGTCGCTTCATGAACCGCTACAGTCCGCAAGGGGAACTCGCCCCGCGTGATGACGTAGCGCGTGCCATTTTCGCCGAAATACAAGCAGGCCGCCCGCCCTTTCTGGATTGCCGGAAAAGCGTCGGCGCACACTTCCCGGAAGAATTTCCGACCGTCTTTGAGAGCTGCATGAGCGAAGGCATTGATCCGCGCACAGAGTTGATTCCCGTCGCACCTGCTGTTCACTACCATATGGGAGGCCTCGCCACGGATAGTTTCGGGCAAACGTCACTGTCTGGGCTTTATGCGGTGGGCGAATGTGCGGCGACGGGATTGCACGGGGCCAATCGTCTGGCCTCAAACTCCTTGCTTGAAGCCGTTGTATTTGGTGGGCGTGCGGCCGCGCATATTAGCGGAAGCACTTTGGCCAATCGCAGAGCTGAGTCGGTGCGGGTGCAACCCTGGCTCTCCATGGGACCAGAGGTGAGCCAGTCCTTACGTCAGTCCATGACGGAGCTCTGCGGGGTACAGCGAACAGCGGCCGGGTTGAACCAACTTCTCGATATTCTGGACGGGCTGATCGCGCGTGTGGGCCGCGCGAACCCGCTCATTGCGGGTCATATGATTGCCGCCGCTGCCCTCGCCCGTGAAGAGAGCCGCGGCGGGCATTTCCGCGCCGATTTCCCGAATGCAGAACCGAAGAGTCGGTCCAGCGTCCTGACCTATGATCGGCTGGAATAGGCTTTACGCAGCCTCTTTATGCCATAGCAGTGCAAAGAACAAAACAGCCCAGAACGCGACCAGAAGAACACCACCTGCGTAAGCACTATGCAGGGGATTATTAGCGTAAATGTGCGTTTTGCCCATCGCATCGAATGTCACTGAGAGACCATCCATAACCATAGCAGGCATGGCCATAATCACCGTCGGAACGAGCATCTGATCTTTGGTTCGACCGGACAATTTCGCCGCGATAATCAGTGTTGGCGGCGCAATACCAATCGCTATGACGAGAAACAGGATATGCATGAGCAAATCACCGTAGAAGAATGGATGCAGTAATCGGATCATGATCACCCCTGAAATCCAGAACACGATACCGAAAAGGACGAATTTGATTTTGTCACTCATAGCTAACCTCTCATGTAGCAGTTGCTACATTTGTAGCGTTCGCTACATGGATGTCAAGTGACAGATAAAATCAAATATACCGACGCGCTGGCGGACTATATGCTGACCCACGGGATCAGTGCTGTGAGTTTGCGGCCTATGGCCAAGGCCGCTGGAACCTCCGACCGGATGCTCGTCTATCATTACGGGTCGAAAGCCGGTGTCATCGAAGCGGCGCTTCAAGAAATTGCCCAACGGAACATGGCCGCGCTTGAAGCGGCGCTTCCGCCTGAACGACTGCCGGCGGGCCAACTCCTTAGTGTTCTGGAAGCGGTCGCCCGGTCGAAAGCCTTTGATCCCGTCTATGCCGTCTTCTTTGAACTTTCTGCGATGGCGTTACGCGGCGATGAGACGGCCAAAGCAACGGGTCACGCGGTCGCGTCACATTTCCTCAATTGGATCGCCGACCGCATTACAGAACCGGAACGGGCCGGAGAACTGCTTGCCAGCGTCGAAGGCTGGGGCATGCTGAACGGGTTGGGTCTCGACGTGCCTTTCCCAACTGGATAGGGACCCTTATGCCTGACCTTGCCCCCCTTCCCCGTACACTGATTGAGCCCATTGTTCGGCGGGCCCTTGATGAAGACTTTGGGGTCTCCGGAGATCTGTCGGCCAATCTACTCGTGCCGAAAAGTGCAAATGGATCGCTCGTCATGCGGGCGCGCGAAGCCGGGACAATCTCCGGCATGCAGGCGGCGAAGCTCACCTATGAATTGGTTGACCCAACTGTCGATTTCAAAGTTGAAGTCGCGGATGGCGGCGTCGTTGAACCTCGAACGATTATCGCGCGCATTACAGGCTCCAGTCGCTCCCTCCTCTCAGCCGAACGGGTCGCGCTCAATTTTCTGGGTCGGATGAGTGGAGTGGCCACGCTGACGTCGCACTATGTCAAAGCGGTTGACGGCACGGGCACACGGATTGCGGCCACCCGAAAGACGACACCCGGCCTTCGCGCCCTGGAAAAACAGGCCGTCCTGGCGGGCGGCGGTTTTACCCACCGGGAAAGCCTGGCGGCTGCGATCATGATCAAGGACAATCACATCGCCCTCGCCGGTGGCGTCCATGAAGCCCTGACCAAAGTGATGAAAGAACGGGATCATATGACCATGGTCAGCGTGGAAGTGGACACGCTGGAACAACTCAAAACCGTCCTGACTTATAAACCCGATGTGGTCCTGCTCGACAATATGAACCCGGATACGCTGCGCGAAGCCAAGGCGATCATTCAGGAGTCAGGCATCGACCGCATCACGGTTGAAGCGTCCGGCGGCATCAATCTCGACACGGTGCGCGGCATTGCCGAGACCGGAGTCGATGTCATCAGCATCGGCGCGCTAACCCATAGCGCACCTAATTTTGACGTCGGGATGGACTCGGCCTAGCCGCAGCATGTCGCGGTCGCCATTTCTGGCCCCGTCTCATCACCATAGACCTCGATCGCGGCTTCCGTCTGGAAAATCTCCCAAACCACATTTTGAGGGTCCGCCGTCCAATGTTTCTGACTGTGGGCATAACAACAGTGCGCGTCAGCTTCGTCGACCATTTTGACTTCTGAACTTCGAAGTCGAGTTTCAATCTCCGCGCGTTCCTCATCGGTATCGACCTCAATCCCGACATGCTCGATCCCGGCAGATTTCGATCCGGTCGCACTGACTGCAAGGTTCACGCGCGGATTGTCGATCCGCCACTTGGCGTAATCAGGTTTAGAAACGGTCGGCCCTTGACCGAACAATGCCGTGTAAAACGCGGTTGAGGCCTCAAGATCATCGGCCACGATATGAATATGCATACGCTTCATGAGGCGCACTCCTGTGTTTGAGGATTAAGATTTAGCGTTCCAACAATGTCCGGATGGCCTTGGCAGCAATCCTTCATCAGGAATTGCAACAAGCCCCGGAGTGTATCGAAGCGAACCCGGTAAATGATATTCCGGCCCTGCCGATCTGAAGAGACCAGCCCGGCCTCTGTCAGACGCTTCAAGTGGCTCGACATCAAATTGTGAGAAATATCCAGCCGGGACGACAAGTCACCTGCCGGTAAGCCTTCATGCCCCGCTCTCACAAGCGCTTGAACCACATCCATCCGAGTCGATTGACCGAGGGCTGTACAAACCTGAAGCGCTGATGACTTGTCCATGATCGTTGACATATCAGGGACAATTTAAATGTCAATAGATATTGAAATATAGGTGTAAAAAATAGCGGGCCGTTAAGCCCGCCATCGTTCTTAGAGAAGCATTACCCGCGATCTGGCAATGTCTCGGTGCCTTCCTTGACGCGCTTATAGTACATCCAGCTTGTGACGTTCTTGCGGTTATCATTGACGGGCGGCGGCATCTTATAATCCGGATAGTGCGTTTCGATTTCGTTGAGCATCGTCTCTGACATGTCATTGAAATCACGAACTTTTCGACCAGCCGTATGCATGTAAATCACGCCGTCGCGCCCTTGCATTTTCATCCAGGGGAGCCAATCACTCATTCGCGCCCAACCGACGGCCACGTCCGTTGTATCCTCTGTGGGATCCGTCAGCTCATCCGTACGACCGAGGAAATTGAACATCTCTGTCGCATGATAAGTGCCGCCAATCTCTTCCTGATACTCACTGGCCAGCGGGTTGGAATAGAAGAGCGGGACCGTGAAGCTCATCTGGAAACGGTCATCAAGGACATCGCCCGCGAAGCTATAAGGTTGGCCTCCGCGACCGACGACATAACCTGAATGGTTCACAGGATCATTGGCGACATGCATCACCTGGACCTCTTCACCCGTCCAAGGATTCTCCCAGGTGTTCAGCACTTCGCCCGTTTTCGGGTCCTTGTAGAGAAGCAATTCACGGCTCACCATTTTATAGCCGAGCCCGCGTTCCTCATCCTGCACAGTCGTGCAGGTCCGGATGTTCATCCCTTCAACGTGGAACAGGAGCTTGTCACGCTCACCCATGCGGCGAGAGAAAGCGCGGCCAAACCAGTAATAGGTCACAGGCTTAGCTTCGATCAACGAACACTGAACTTTGCGCATCGCCATCAGCGCGCCTTCTGGGCTGTCCAGATCAATCTTTCCATCCTTCAGCGCGCCATCCGGAAACGCCGGTATCTGCGCATTGGCCGTTCCACCGAGTAATAAGGCTGCAGCCGCGCCCATCAAAATCCGTTTCATCTTAGTCTCCACTTCCAGCTCCGGTTTTCAGGTTAAGATTAGGGGTAATTGTGGCGTCGCCGAGAGTGCAGGAGGCTTGCAGCCAACGCGTATTGATCGCGATCCGCTCTGATTTGGGATCGCCCCATGTGTAGGCGGGTGGATAATCTTCATCGTCGCCTTGATAGGTATAGAGAACGAATGAATCACGATTGACCCCTGTCGGCCATTGGACATTCCGCAGCTTGATCCCCACACGCGGATGCTCGTCTGTCGCCTCGATCCAGGCCCGTCCGCCCTGATCATGTAACATCAGATCATTATAGAACGCATAGGTTCCATCGGCCTTCTGCGGGGCTGCCCAGCACTTGAACGGACGTCCTCGTAGCATGTTGAACGGATTATCCGGCGCGCCGAAGCGAAACCCTTCTGGGGACGCGATTGCCAACCCACCACAGGTCTGGGTTTCATTGATTGCAACGCCGCGAAAACTCTCAAACTCGCGCGTAAACTCACGCTCGCAAGTCACTTCACCATTGCGATACTCTTTCGACCGGATGACGCCGTCTTCGACATAATATTCGAGCTGGGCTTCTGTTGTGCGTCCGCTTGGGGAAATGGTGCGCGCAATAAAGCCGCTGCCATCTTTGACAATTTGAAGCTCGAGCTTGTGGAGATGCTGGTCTTCTGGAAGCTTGAGATTGCTCTGAAAATAGACCTGCTCTTCGTTAGAGTAGACACCGGGCAGCATTTTCTTGAGCTCGCGCAGATCACGTTTTGCAATTCGGTCCTCAGCACTCACCTCTGTCGATTGAGCCATAGCCGGCGTCGCGCCCAGAGAGGCCAAAAGAAGCGATGAAATCAGGATATTACGGCTCATATGGCGGCAGCCTCCACGATCAGAACTTGAACATCGGCGAGGCCTTCGCGTAGCTTTTTGGCTTCAGCATATTCAGATGACGTCCAGAAAGCTCTTGCGGCGTCCTTGCTAGGCCATTCCGAGATCGCAATCGATGCCCGCTGCCCGAAATCACCCTCGAGCAACTCTGCACCCGGAGCCCGCATCACATAGCGACCGCCAAATTTCTCGACCAAAGGCGCTGTCGCCTGCGCATAGCCCGCAATAAAGGCGTCCCGGTCGTGAATCTTAGCTGTGATCAGCATGTAGCAGCGCGTCTCGCTCATCCCTTACCCCGCTCTTATGGCCCCATTCTTTCGATGGCATTCTGGATTTCCGCGGCCATCTCTTTTGCATAAGCATCAAAGACAGGCGCGGACACGTCCATGCGTTCTGTCAAAGGGGCGTTCATTTGGTCTGCGGCATTTCGAGAGTTTTCCAGCAAACTCGATTGAGTCGCGATCACCTCCACAGAACAGGTTAGGTCGAATAACCCCACCGGATCATAGGCGAAAGCCGCGTGAAACGCTGCGTTGCGAGCCGATCTTTCCATTTTCGCCGCGTAAGCCTTGCGTGTTTCAGGTGTAAAATAGGGCACATCGATCATGACGATCCC
>JBCBGR010000035.1:0-14226 GCA_038526555.1 Pseudomonadota bacterium | reverse complement strand
TTCCTTCACCATGACGCGTTCAACCCGGCTTTCAAGCTGCGGCTGTTGGACCATCAGGCGTTGATGGCCCTCGCGCGTCATCATTTGCTGTGTCGTCTCTTCATATTGCGCCGGGATTTCAACGCGCGCGTAACACTCCCCAGCGACAGGGTTTGGCGGTTCCAAATCGGGCACATAGGTCGGCGGAAGTGGCGAGCCGCTTGCAACACCCGCGAACAGGACAGATGCGGCTGAGGCCGCCAGAACGGCGGTCAGTGACTGTCTTTTAGGGCGACTCACAAGGAACACATCGCGTCTCCGGGGAATTTAAGGCTTTATTCACCATAAAATAGTGCCGCGTCCACCCCAAACAGGAGATGAATGAAACCTTATTTCTTCCGTAAGATGAAAAAGAACAGGCCCGCCGCCACAGCCCCCGTCAAGTTTGCCAAGGCGTCTAGCGCGGACGCCGTACGTCCATATCCGCCCAAGCCTTGCGCCAGTTCCAGACCGATACCAAACATAAAGACTGCGCCGACCAAGAATAATGAGCGGAGCTTCGGCCAACCCAATCCAACGCACCCGGTCAGAACACCGTAAGCGATAAAGTGGTTCACCTTGTCCGCATGTTCAGGTCCCGATGTTTCAACATTCGGTGTCAGCGACAGGTAGATAATCGCGAGTGCGACAGCCACGCTGGACAGACGAAACAGAAGAACCATATTGCGCGCTTTGACGCGTGACGCGCATTTTGCAAGGGCGCGATCTTGTGACATGTCTTTGCATTCAGACCTGTTTATGCCACGCAGCACTCTTCGACTATCGAGCCCATAAGGATAATGACCATGGAATGCCTTGATCCGAAAGACGTCGCTGAGAACTTACCCGGTTGGACAGGGGGCGATGATTTCATCACCAAAGTCTTCAAGTTTGACGATTTTGCAGAGGCCTTTGGATTTATGACGCGCATTGCCATCATTGCCGACAAAATGGATCACCACCCGGAATGGTTTAATGTCTACAATCGTGTGGATGTCACGCTGACGACCCATGATGTGGGCGGTGTCACCCACAAGGATGTCACACTCGCCGAGGCCATGGAAAAAGCGGCCAGCACTTAAGACTGAGCGTTCGTCCGCACTCCACCTATCACTGGAAAGACTATGACACGCCTGACTTTCTGGCTCACCACCTCAGTTCTCGCGCTCAGCCCGATTTTGGCCCACGCGCAAGACGACAGCTCTGATGCAATCATCCTGGATGTCATGGAGCAAGAGCTCTCGTTCGATACGCTCCCACAATATTTCACCTGTCCCGACAATCAGGTGCAGCTGGTCGAGGAAGAGACACAATGCGTACTTGACGATAGTCTGGAACTGCTGATCGCAGATTTTGAAGCCAACGTTCTCATCAATAATCCCTATTCCAGTGGCGATAAGGGCGATCGACAGGCGCTGCGGGAACTCCCGGATGTGGGTGTGGAAACTCAAGAGTCTGCAAAATTGAGGCTAGACGCGCTCGATCGTCGCCATACAGCGTTGCAACGCACAGCAGAATTTGCGCGGCTCAGCCATAATGATCGCCTCACCTATGACATGATGGGGTTCATGCTGGATCAGCGCAGACGGCTGCAACCTTTTGATGAATCACGCATACCTTTCACCAATGATTCCGGGTTCTTCAACGAGTTACTCTACGTATCGCGGCAAACGCGGTTCGAACAATATGATGATTTTGAAGCCTATGCCGCGCGGCTGACACAGTTGCCGCGTTACTTCTCACAACATCAGGAAAATATGCGGCGCGGTATTGAGGAGACATTCACGGCCAGCACAGACATCCTGCCCGGTATTGTCGAAACGGTGCGATTGCTGTCAGAGACACCCGCCAATGAGCATCCGCTCTTCATGCCGTTTCAATCCATGCCTGGCTCGATCAGTGAGGAGCAGCAGGCTGCGCTGAAAGCGCTTGGCATGGCGGTGATCAATACGTCCGTTCTGCCCGCTTATACCGATCTGCTGCGCTTCCTTGAGGAAGACTATCTCCCGGCCGCGCGACCTGTCGTTGGCATTGGCGCAACGGAAGAAGGCCGCAACTATTACCGCGCCGTGACACGGAACTTCACGACGCTCGACATGACACCCGATGAAGTCCACGAACTGGGTTTAAGCGAAGTGGCGCGCATTCGCAGTGAAATGGACGGCGTCATTGCTGAGACCGGATTTGAAGGGACATTCGCTGAGTTTCTGGAATTCTTGAGAACAGATCCGCAATTTTACGCAAAAACGGAACGCGAACTCCTGAGCTATGCGTCTTACCTGTCCAAACGACTGGACGGAATGATGCCGCAATTCTTTGGGAAGCTACCTCGCCTGCCCTATGGCGTCATCAAGGTCCCTGACGAAATTGCGCCCAATTATACAACAGGTCGTTATTGGAGTGGATCCCCTGAAGCGGGGCGAGCCGGTTATTATGTGGTCAACACCTATGATCTGAGCCAGCGCCCGCTTTACAATCTGCCCGCGCTGACAGCCCATGAAGGCGTTCCGGGGCATCACCATCAAATTGCACTCGCCCAGGAACTGGAAGACATTCCAGATTTCCGCAAGTCGCTCTACGCGACCGCTTTTGGGGAAGGCTGGGGCCTCTATTCAGAGAAGCTGGCTGGCGAAATGGGACTTTACGAAACGCCCTATGAACGGTTCGGGCAGTTGACCTACGAGATGTGGCGGGCCTGCCGTCTGGTTGTCGATACAGGCATGCACTGGAAGGGCTGGACACGCGAAGAGGCGGAAAGCTGCTTCCTGGAAAATTCAGCCCTGTCGCGAAGCAACATTCGCACAGAAGTGGACCGCTATATTAGCTGGCCGGGACAGGCGCTGGCTTACAAAGTCGGTGAGCAGAAAATTCTGGAGCTGCGCGAACGCGCGAGAGCATCACTCGGCGAGAATTTTGATATTCGTGCCTTCCACGACGCCGTTTTGGAAAATGGGAGCGTTCCACTCTCCATACTGGAGCGCCAGATTGACCGCTACATCACGCAAGCGCGACGCGATGCGCTGATCTTAAGCAACGCTCAATAAGGCTTCCACACTCGAAACAAACAAAAAAGCCGCTGGGAGATCCCAACGGCTTTTTTTGTGTGAGAAACGGTCTGTGAGACTAGAAGCGGTAACGCCCACGCAGCATCAGCGGGACAGACCAGCGTGCACCACCATCATTGACGCCTTCAAGCGCCTGACCGGGAGCGAATTGACCTGTTGTGTTCGCGTCAGGCTTGCCTGTGTAACGCAGACCTGTCTCAAAACCGACGGTAGAGCGGGATGTCAGCGGTGTTTCAAAACCGATCAGACCGGCCGCAGATGGCACCCAATCGGATTCGTAAAGACCCAGTGTACCGCCTGCGAAAGCCGCGCCGCCAAGCTCAGCGTTGCGAATTTCGATCTCATCAATGTGCGCCGCACCAACACGACCTTCAATGTAAGGACGAATGGAGTTTACACCCGGAGCTGCGGTCGGGTTGAAGTAGCGCCGCAGACCAAGTTCGATGCCCTTTGATTCAAAATCAGAGATTTCACCTGTCAGAGGCTGAGCACCGATGGAGCCAAAGCTGACATTGCCGTCTGACTTACCTTCGGAAATGTAACCCATGGCCGTGACTTTGGTGTAGGGATTGATCGCGTAGGAGAGACCCGCCTCGGCTTGCAGACCTGGATCATAAATGTCTCTGGTCGAGAACTTCCCGATGTCAGTCCCGACTGCAACAGCTTCGTCACCTGTCAGGAACGTGCCGCCACCAATCTGTGAATTGATACCGATGCCACCTTCGACGCTAAAGCGTGAAAGGCATTTACCGTTGGCGAGGACAGCATGCGATGAATGACAGGACGATCCGACATTCGCGTGTTGATTCCCCCAAGAGGGACCTGATTGATAAGCATAATGCGAATTATGCCCCCCAATCCCGAGGAACGAGCAACCCGATAGCGAAATCGCGGCGGCTCCCAAAAGCAGTTTGCGCATAGTATCCATCCCTGATCCGTCGTCCCGGAACGGCACTATGCCGAGGGACCTCAGTCTCACGGAGTGCAACCTTGCAATGGGTGTGCCAGATTATGTGATGGAAAGAAGTTTTTTGGAATTTTTGGCCTTGAGCGTCAGCAATGCCAAAAGGGACCACCCGTCAAACGGATGGCCACAGTGATTTCATAATGGTTAATGCAAAAACCGTGCCTAGAAGGCGAGGCGTCCACGAATAGCCAGCGGTGTTGTGATCCGGTCTTCAGACGGGGCGGTTGTATTCATGCTATCACGCCAACGCACACCCCATTCGGCACCGATTGCGGCGCGTGGACCGACAGGAAGTTCAGCCCCAATGACAGCCGCGGCCGTCGGGTTCCATCCGCTATCGATAAAGGTGCGCTCTCCATAATAAGCGCCCGTATCCGCAAAGGTCTGGGTAAAGGTCACATCATTATTGTGGGCGAAACCACCGCTCACACCGACATAGCCACGGAGGCCGTGCGGATTACCCGAATATTGACGTAGACCCGCCTCAATCGTCGTTGTTTTCAGGTCTGTAAACTCGCCGTCGAGATAACGCGGAGAGCTCCCTACGGCTGGCGTAAAGACTTGTGACGCCCACGTCCCGTCTTGAACGGTCGTATAATTCTCAACCGTTTGACCTTCGGCTTCGGAATAGCCGACTGACGCTAAGAGTGTTGTATTGGGTGAGACGTCATAAGCCAGCGCACCACCAATCGTATTGGCTGCGCCGAACGCATCTTTATAGCTGATCGGCTCAATTTCACCGACGCGGATCGGAATGGAGTAATCGCCATCCGGCGGGCCGTCAGATTTTTTCGTGAAGATATCACCTGATACATCAAACTCTGTCCCTGCAAAAGCTTCAACGCCAAAGCGCATCGCGCCGCCACCGCCTGCAAATCCGCCAGCGCCCCCGACGCCGCAGCAGGCTGGACCGCCTGTCACAGGGAATGGATAAGGCGCTGGGAAGGGTTGTGGCGCGTAAATCGGCGCGCCAACGATGGTTTGGACTCCTGGTGCAGCGCCAAACTGTCCAGAGCTTACAAAATTACTACTGAGCGCAGAGCCAAATGGTGCAGTCGCCCCAAGTGTTGTCGCATTACCCGCGAAACCACCTTGACCCATACTTGGCACAACCCCTTGGCCAGCGAAGGCCCCAGCACCGCCAAAACCACCCGCTCCAGCAAATTGGCCAGCCGGATATCCACTCGCGACGTAAGTCGACCCGGCTTGGAAACCGACACCGGGCTGAATCATGCCCTGACCCGCTGGGTTAAACCCCGTCGCGCCGCCATAATTCTGAAAACCATAACCGTTGCCAGTAAAGCCCGCGCCTTGGAAGCCCGCACCTTGGAAACCGGCACCTGCAAAGCCGGCGGATTGGAAACCACCTGCTGGATTGAGGCCGCCTGCAGAGTGAACTCCATAAGTCCCGCTCACGCAGCCCGGTGGCAGTGCGTAGCCGTGACCATATTGGTATATCTGCTGATATCCTTGCGTGTAACCGCCATAGCTGTGCCCATAAGCCGGGTAACAACCGGGCTGGGTTGGGGCCTTATAACTCCCACCCCATGAACACCCTGAGATCGCTGCTGCTGAGATTGCGAGGATTGCAAGCCGCATCTGCCGGACTCCTTCGGAAGAACCTTTTTGCCGTCAGCTCAGTTCCCTGACCCACGGTTACCTGTCAGCTTGCATTAACCCTGTTATACTTAAGAAAAGGTGTTCAAACCGCCAACAAACCCTTAACGAATATAGGTTTTCAGCGCAGGCGGCCTTTAGAAGTTGAAGCTTCCACGCAAGGTCAGAGGCACAGAAATTCTGCGATCCCCTTTTTCGCCATTCGCGTAATCGCGCGCGCCTTCGACGCGGACACCCGTCTCAAAAGCCAGCGCCGTTTTCGGCGTTACTTGCCATTCAACACCCGCTTTCAAGCTCCCCGTCGCAACCCATTGCGCGTCATAAAGCTCAACGCGGGTGACACCCGGTGTGGCTGGGTTGTCATCAAGGTCAAAGCCCTGCGGAACGTCGAGGTCATAGAAAGAGGGCTGTTCATCCTCATAAACAGAGGCATAATTAAGCTGGCGCTGATCCAGTGTGTAACTCACCGCATTATAGTGAGACGCTCCAGCGGATGCGCCGAGGAATGGCGTCACTGTCCGACCCGTCGCCTGACCTGCAATCGGGTTCAGATAAACACGCCCGCCCGCTTCGAGATCGAGACGGCGCATATCGCTAAAGTCATAGCTAATTTCTGTGATGGGCTGCTCAGAGCGGAAAGCGGTGCTGACAGATGTTGCGACCAGATTGAAAAGTTCATCATAATTGCGGACCGTCGTCTGTTCGAAGACTGTCCCTTCAATCGTCGCGGCTCCGCCACTTGTTCCCTCAGATTGGGTATAACCAACGCGACCAAACAGCGTGGCGCGGTCGTTCAGAATGAATTCACCCCCAGCGCCAATGGTTGTTGGTGCAGACCAAGCGTCTGTAAAGGATACATCCGGAACCCGTAAATCATCCCATGGATCTGGGGTATTCTGAAGTCGTGAATTTGCAAAATAAAGGCGGCTCGTCGTTTCCCCATCAGCAATTGATCCTTCTTGCCGTCCTTCATTGAAATCAGCAGGGTTATAGGAGGCAAATGGCGTTGTCGGTGCGGCCGCATTCGTCAGGATATTGCCCGACACGGCCTGATCAAGACCCAGATCTAATGATGCCCGAAAACGCGGCTTGCGCAGACGGGGCTTCGTTCCGCCCTGATGCAGCGCCGCATGTTGGTTGCCAGATGCATGATTGCCAAAGCCGCCGGTCGCTTGTTGCGGCTGGTTCCATCCGCCTTGAGATGGCTGATAACGTTGGGGCTGACCAAATTGCGGGGTTTGCGGGAATCCACCCGGATGACCTTGCGAAGCAGGGCCAATAGTGACTTGTGAGGGATGACAACCGCGCGGAATGGGCGCCTGGCGATGCGGAATACGGCAACGGTCAGCTGATGGTTTCGCCGCGTAAGCCCCTTCAGAGCCGCCAGAAAACCAACTATTCATGGTCTGACTCGCGCCACCCCAATAAGAGCAGCCGGACAGCAATGCTGCGGATAAAGCCAGAGTTGCAAGACGCATTACGTCCCCCGCCAATTCAAGAGTCATGACGGGCCGAAAGCCCGTATGGTTAACCGCTTGTGACGCGTCTTGCTTAACAAGCGGTTTAAGTCCTGAAGATTGGCGGATGAGGGCTTGACGTTAGACAACGGACAGGGCCATCGCCCTGAGGATGGCGCGCGTGCTCATGATCTCCTCCTTTACGGCTTCGAGCCATGTCGGCTCCGTCGTCAGTGCCTTTGTGCTGAGGCGCATGGGAATCGATGTCACCGTCCTGCCCACAACCCTGTTCGGACGACATCCGGGATGGGGAGTGCCCGGCGGGGCGATTGTTCCGATCGAGCAGCTCAAGGATATGTGGGCGGCGATCCGTGACCAGATGCAGGCACAGTCATTCACCTATGACGCGATCATGACGGGCTATATGGGCTGTCTGGATCACGTCACGCTGGCCGCGTCCATTATTGATGATCTTAAACCTGCCACTGTCCTCGTCGATCCCGTCATGGGCGATGGCAGCCGCACGGAAGGCGGGCTCTATATTCCAGGAGATCGTGCCGAAGCGATCTGTGATCTATTGGTCCCGCGCGCGACGATCACGACGCCTAACCTCTGGGAATGGCGATATATTACAGGCAATTTGAGTGAGAGCGCGGATCGTCTCCCCAGTGCCTTAACAGGCGTCGACGAGACTCTCGTCACATCCGTATCGCAAGGTGATCAGATTGGCGCGATGCTCTTCACCGAGAACCATCATCACCAGACCTTTCATGATCGATTTGACGGCGTGCCCAATGGAGGTGGTGATACGCTGGCGGCGGCCTATCTCGGCCAGCGGCTGCGCGGCGTGAGCGCAAAAGAGGCACTCGGCCATTCCGTATCGGCAGTCTTCGCCATCATGCGTGAAGCCACCCGAACAGATGCGGGAGAACTTCCGCTCATTCGTGCTCAAAACTATCTTGATCCGGATGGCGGCGCGCCGGAACTCACGGTAGAAGCCGTCTCATGAGTACTGATTTCCCCCTTTCAGGTCATGTTGCCCCCGGCTTTGAAATAGTCAGAGACGCGATCGTCACGAATTTTGCTGATGAGGGCGAGCTCGGCTGCCAAGTCGCCATCTTCCATAAAGGCGAACCGCTGGTTGATCTGTGCGCGGGCTGGATTGACCGGAAGAAGCAAAACCCTGTCACGCCGCAAACACTCTTTTCAGTCTACTCATCCGGCAAAGCCATGGCCGCACTCGTCATTGCCTACCTCGTTGACCAAGGTCATCTCGATTATGATCAACGCGTGGCCGAGATTTGGCCCGCCTTTGCGGCGCATGGCAAAGATCAGCTGACGCTCGCGCAAATGATGAGCCACCAATCCGGGCTTGTCGGGATTACGGATCCCAGTTTCGCGCCGGAGACCTGGGTCGATTTCGACGCGGTGATTCAATTCCTCGAAGCCCAAGAGCCTCTTTTCGAACCGGGTAGCCAGTCCGGCTATCATCCAGTCACGTTTGGCTTTCTGGCCGGAGAAGTGGCCCGACGGGCCGATCCGCAAGGGCGGCGATTGGGGCGTATTCTGGCTGAAGGTTTGGCGGGTCCTGCCGATTCAGACGTTCATATTGGTATCGATCCAGCGGATAATGCGCGTGTCGCCCAAATCGTGAAGCCGCGCGCCATGGCAGACCTCGGACCGCTGACAGAAGCAAAACGCGTCGCGTTCCTAAAGCCATGGTCGTCGCCATCCCGCATCAGTGGCGATGCGTGGCGCGAAGCCGAAATGGCGGGATCGAACTGTCAGGCGACCGCCAAAGGCATTGGGACTATGATGGAGGTGTTTGCGACAGGTGAAGTTGCGGGTCAGGCCATTTTGAGCCACGAGACGCGAACGGCCGCGACCCAGTCCCGTATAAAAGGGCCTGACGCCGTCCTCCCCTTCACGATCGACTTTGCCGCCGGGGTGATGCGTAACGCGCCAAATTTCAATTACGGCCCGAATGCCGGGACACTTGGACATTCAGGCTGGGGCGGGTCTGCCGTCTTCGCTGACCCGGAAACAGGTCTGCACGGGGCCTATGTGATGAACCGCCAGCAGGAGTTTCTGATGGGTGATCCCCGCGCCAACCGCATCATAAATACGGCCTTCGCAGCCTTTCAGGAGACACGCTGATCATGGATATGAATGAACGCCTGAAACTCTTTTGGGAGGTTGGGGCGAAGATGGTGCGCAGTACGCCCCACGCGACTGAGCTGGGCATACAGTTCGTCGCCGTCGGGGCAGGAACGGCGACCCTATCCCTGCCCTATTCAAAGGGCCTTGTCGGGGACGCCAAGACAGGCGTTGTGCATGGTGGGGCGGTTACGACATTGCTTGATCAGGCCTGTGGCCTGGCCGCCTTTACGGGGTTTGATAATCTGGGTGCGCTCGCAACCCTCTCTTTGCGGATAGATTATCAGCGCGCAGCCAAACCGTTTGAGACAATTATCGGCACTGCGGAGTGCTATAAAACGACTAAGCACGTCGCTTTCCTGCGCGCCGTTGCGCATGACGGTGACGACACGGACCCAGTCGCCACCGCGCAAGCCACCTTCATGAGCACGGGACCGCGCCTGTCTTTTGAAGATGCGATCAAGGCACGCCTTAAAAGGGCAGAACAGGAAGGATCAACGTCATGAGCCCGTCACGTGATCCGATTGCGGGCATCAAGCAAACGCTGAGTAAAATTCCTTACGCAGGCACACTCGGCATTGAACCGCATTTTATGGGCGAGGAATTCACGCTGGTCCTGCCTTTCCAGCAAAGCAATATTGGCAATGCGACGCTCCCCGCGCTGCATGGCGGGGGTGTCGGCGGTTTCATGGAAGTCTGCGCCATCGCGCAGCTGATCCTCAATAATCCCGACAGAGAATTACCGCGCCCGATTGGCATCAATATTGACTATCTTCGCCGGGGAAAGCCGGTCGATACTTATGCGCGGGCGCAGATTTTCAAACAGGGCTCTCGTGTCGCGAATGTTCGCGTCCGGGCCTGGCAAGACCGATTTGAGACACCAATTGCGGCGCTCAGCGGACATTTCCTGCTTGGCAAGGAGACGCGGTCTTAGACAATCACCCAATAAAAAACCTCGGCACAAACCGGGGTTTTCATCATGATCTGATGGAGGGGCTTTAAGCCGCCGTTTGCTCAGCCGCAGCCTTGCGAAGGGTCATGTTGACCAGACGCTGCCAGTTAGAGAGTGAAATCAGGTGTGCTTGGACCACGGCCATAATGCCACGCTCTGTCAGGCTTTTGACTGTATCCGCTGGAAGCGTCCGCAGCTTCTCCTCAGAAACGGCGAAATAATCCGCAATTTTCTGACGCTCAGCCGGTGAGCCATCAGCGTTCTGACCTTGGAAGTGCATGTCCTTCGGCTCGAACAGGTCCAGGCGTTTCAACTCTTCGACCATTGACGCTGTGGCTTGGCGGTCACGCTCAAACTTCTGCAGGAACTCAAAGGCTTCCTGCGTGAAAGGCGACAGTTCATCCTTGTCGAAGAAGGCCTGCTCTGGGTTATCCTTTGTCACACAGGTCGCGGCTTCATCGACACAGACGACAAAGCGGTCATTCGCCTGATCGCCGGCCAAAACAAATGGGTAGCGGCGTGCAAAGGCCGGCATGTAGAAATCGACGTTGAACAAACCGTCCTCATTCACAAACAGGTTTTCGTCAGACCGGATACCCATCACGGCCAGAGGAGAGCGTTCTTCACCCGCAAAGATGATCGGGAAGCTCGCTGCTGCCGCTATGAATTCAGGCGCAGTCAATGGTACGAAGTGCGCCTTTGACATGAAGTCAAAGGGACGATCGACTGGCGAAACGCCATATCCCTGATGCTGTTCTTTGTTCAGCGGAACGGGCTTCTCATAGAACATGACGTTCCCGCTGATGCTTTGCTGCTGTTCGGCCATTCTTGCCTCTTAACGTGTGCTGGTGCGATGGTTCGCAATGAAAGGAATAAGATCAACGGGACAATCCCCATATTGCAGCGCTTGTCCCGTTATTTCAGTCGCTGCAACCAAGCTTGGAAAGTCGCGCTTTAGCGGATGGTTTTCAGCGCTTCAACCACCTGATTCAGAGGGCGGATTCAGGGGGAGGTTTCAGGGCAAAACTCAGAACCAGACTCAAGCCCGCCTGTTTGCCTTCGCTGCAACCTTCCCTTATGGGTTTCGGCATGAGTAGCACCACTCTTCAGGATCGACTGAAAGCCGCCCGCGAGATCTGCGACGCGGCAGGCGAACGCCTGACACCTTTACGCGAACATGTGCTGGAACTCGTGATTCAGGATGGCGGGGCCGTGAAAGCCTATGATTTGCTGGATCGCCTGCAACCAGGACGCGGCAGCCCCAAACCCCCCACTATCTATCGCGCGCTCGAATTTCTGTCTCGCCTGGGACTCGTTCATCGCGTTGAAGCGCTGAATGCCTTTATCGCCTGTAATCATCCTCATGACGGAGACTTGGCAGAATTCTTCATTTGCGAAGCCTGTAATCATGTTGAAGAGCGACATGCCCATGATTGTTCAGACTGCAAACCAGACGGCTTCGTGATTAGCCGGAGTGTAATTGAACATTACGGCACGTGCGGACGTTGCCAACCCGCCCTATAGGCGCTCCATGTTTACGACGTGCTGGTCCGGGGATTGTTCTGCGTGGGAGTGTGATGAGCTGGGCCACCTTAACATGTCCTATTATCTGGACAAATTCGAGCAAGCTCGCATGGGTCTGTTCGTCCGTTTGGGACTGACCAACGCCTTCAAACCCGGTGCGCACTCCACTGTGCGGTCACGCGATATCCACCTGAAATATCTGGCCGAAGCCCGGCCTGGCAGCCCGTTACGGATTGAGAGCGCCTTAATCGCACTCCATGAAGACACAGCGGAAGTCGGACACGTCATGTATCATCGCGATGGGCGTATGGCGGCGACGCTGCGCGAAGTCGTTGAGCACGTCTATGTGTCAGAAGACCGGACTTTTGCCTGGCCATCACGACTCAAGGCCAAGGCTGACGCTCACACGGATCAAATGCCAGCGCCAGCGCGTCCTCGCAATCTCTCGCTCGATTGGGACATCCCAACACCGGATGCGACCTATCTGGAAAGCTTAGGCGCCAGCGACATTGGCGGGGGAATCTTCCTGGACGCGGATACGATGCCGTCTGGCCATGTCCCCTTCTCTCGAATCTTCCGCCGCATTACGACTACTTTGGGCTGGTTCGGCGAAGGCTGGCCAGAATTTGCAGACCCCGCCTATATTGAAGCGGGGGGCTCCGCCGTCTTGCTGGAAGTCCGTGTGACCATGCCCACCTTCTTACAGGCCGGGGATTGCTATCACTTGCGGCCCGCTGTTGTGAGCGCGAACCCCTACACGCGGCTGATCATGCATAATGTGCTGAACAGTGTCACAGGCGAGTGCGTCGCGGTTGGGTACGCAGCGAGCGGATTGTTCAATCTGAAAACGCGCAAACTGGTCAAAGCGACCGAGGAACAGAATGAACAATTGATGGCCGTGGCCATCTCGGAACTCGCACCTCCAGATTAGAAGGCGTTCTGCTTAAAAGGCCTTTTCCAAGACGCCTCTTAAAACCTGCGCGGCAAAGTCAGGGTCCTGTATCGGGAAGAGGTGGGCCCGGTCCTTTTCGTAGTCGACTGTGATACCCGGCTGTAGGCGCTGAATCGCTTTGCGCTGTCCGTCTGTGCTGACACGACCCTGAGCTCCCGCAAAAACAATATGCGCATTGTCTGGCAGCAGCGGAATTTTCTTGAAGATATTATGGGCCTGCGCCGCAAAAATCGCCTGCTCCCACATTGGATCACACGCGAGGCGCATTCCATCCCCATGAGGGATCAACCCGCCCGTCAGGTAGTCCCGCAGGACGGGGTCCGGCACGCCTTTGAAAGCGCCGCGCCCCTGATAACGGGTGAACGCCGCCTCCAGACTCTCAAACTGGTTTTTACGTTGCCCAGCTTTTCGCGCGATCGGAATGCGCTTTTTCATATAGGCGCGACCCGTGCGACTTCTGGCAATCTGCCGGAACAGCCATGGCACGAGGACGGGATCAAACCCGGCATATCCGACGACCTTCTCCTTGATCTGTGGCAACGCCAGAATACCGCTAACAGCGCCGTAGCTATGACCAGCCAGAACAACAGGCTGATCGACTTTCCGATCAAAAATAGCGGCAATATCATCCGCAAAGATTTGCCAACCACTAAGGGCATCAACATCGGTGGGAAGTTGGGTCTGCCCATGACCGCGCAAATCTAATGCCAATGCTGAGCGTCCGAGCCCTTCGAGAGTAGGCGTAATCACAGACCGATAAACCTGGGCATTAAAGCCATTGGCATGGCAAAAGATCAGTCCGAGGGGATCGGAGGGATCGCCGAACTGAATAGCAGACAGTGACCCATCCGGTAAATCAATAGAGAGACGGGTCAAAGGTTTCAGCCAACCTTCAAATCCATATCGTCTTCGATCGCCTGCTTCAGAACGGGCAGAAGGGTTTGATGACCGCGTGGCTTGTTGATCGCAAAGGCAGGCAGGCTGACACTTTTGAAAAAGCTGATCGCCTTTTCGACTTCCGCATCAACATCATCGACGGCAGCATCAAGATAACCGACATCAACGGCTTGGTCCGGTGTGAACATTTCCCCGTTGATAAAGGCGCGGGAAAAGTAGCGCTGGTTGAGGCGCGGCATCGCCATTTCCCGGCCAAAATTATGCATCGGCAAGCCTTTCGCTGTTTCAGGTAGGCCGACTTGGAACGGACCCTTTTTGCCGATCCGGTAATCCGCCGCGAGAAAGACAAAGGCGCCGAGCGCCACAATATGGCCATCGCCAACACAAATAATCGGTTTGGACGTCTCCATCATGCGCACCGCAAATTCAGATCCGCGACGCACCAGATTGACCGCTGTTTCGCCGCCGAGCATCAGCTCTTTCAGATTATAACCAGCAGAAAACATACGCTCGTTCCCACGCAAGACGATGATCTTGGCTTCCGCATCCGCTTTATCCATGGCGGCGTTCACCGCATCAAACATGGCGTTGGAGAAGGCATTGGCCTTTCCATCATCCAG
>JBCBGR010000034.1:0-14358 GCA_038526555.1 Pseudomonadota bacterium | reverse complement strand
GGGGCGGTTTCAACCGGGTTCGAGCCCCAATCGGTTCCCGGCACTTCCATCATACCGCCCCTGAGGGAGAGAGTTGGACGCGTCTAATAGCCCCCGTCAGACATGTGTTCACCCACTTCGAACTTAGACTCGATGTCTTCAAGCTAGAAACTGAAGACGCCCCGACAGGAGAGGGACGTTGGGTCCCTCAGGATCGGCTATCCAATGAAGCGCTGCCGAGCCTGTTTAAGAAAGTCTTGAAGTCGGCCGGATTTTAGCGATCAGGCTTTGGCCATCTCGGCGCGGATTTGCGCGCGGATCGTATCAATGGAGGTCAGCCCGTTGGGGCCCATAAAGTGCCAATAGGTCCAGCCGTTGCAAGACGGCGCATCGGTCACATGCGCGCCAACTTTGTGGATAGAGCCTTCAAATCCGTCTTCGGCTTGGAGACTGCCATCTGCGCGAACTTTGGCTGAGACCTTGCCCTTTGCGGAGTAAAGCTTGGTGCCGATATCGATCAGGCCGCGTTCAATGAGATTGGCAAAGGGAACACGGGGCTCTGAGCGTTTTGAGCGTGTGATTTTGATCGCTTCGCGTCCGGCGGGGCGCACTTTGGCGATGCGTTTGCGGGCGTGCGCGATATAGTCTGCTTCACGTTCCAGGCCGATATAATGACGGCCCAGTTTTTTAGCGACAGCGCCCGTTGTGCCTGTGCCAAAGAAGGGGTCTAGAATGACGTCTCCGGGATTAGATGTTGAGAGGATGACACGGTGCAGCAGGCTTTCGGGCTTTTGTGTCGGATGGGCTTTCCCGCCGCTCTCTGTTTTCAACCGCTCATGCCCTGTGCAGATCGGAAGGGTCCAGTCGGAGCGCATTTGAACGCCATCATTCATCATTTTCATAGCGTCATAATGAAATGTCGGACGTGAGCTTTCGGACTTTGTCGCCCAGATCAGCGTCTCATGGGCGTTGGTGAAGCGTGTGCCGCGGAAGTTCGGCATGGGGTTGGTCTTGCGCCAGATAATGTCATTCTGAATCCAGAATTGCTGATCCTGGAGGACTGTGCCGACGCGAAAAATATTATGGTATGAGCCCATCACCCAGATGGAGCCATCCTCTTTCAGGACGCGCCGGGCCGCCTGCAGCCAGTCATGGGTGAACAGGTCATAAGCGTCCATTGTGTCATATTGGTCCCACTCTTCTGTCACACCATCGACTGTTGAATTGTCCGGGCGAGAGAGATCGCCGCCGAGCTGCAAATTGTAAGGCGGATCGGCAAAGACGAGATCAACAGACCCAGCTGGTAGACTGTTCATTAGGTCAACACAGTCGCCTTGTAGAATCGTGTTGAGCGGTAACTCTCCTGACTCTTCATGCGCATCGCCTTCAGACTCAGACAGTGAGGCGAGAGAGTTGTCAGCAACAACGCGAAGATGGCTCATGGGGATTTCCAAACAATAGACTTGATTAGACCCAGAGCTGAGATGGTTTGGTAAATAGCCAGTTAAATCAGTTGGTTAATAGAAATTAAGAGGTGTAAATATCCACAGGGTGGATCTGTTAACTTTCAGCTTGCGAATGCGCGTCGGGAAAAGGCATATCTGACTACCGGGAGAATATAGAATGATCAAAAAAGCACTGGTGCTAAGCCTCTTATTATCAGCCACACCGGCCTTTGCGGCGGATATTCCGGACAGCCTGAGCGCGGATATTCAGTCTGACTATGATAATAAGCTTGGCGACCTGTTTGTTCACTTTCATGAAAATCCGGAGCTTTCTTTCCGCGAATTTGAAACATCAAAGCGTATCGCTTCCGAATTGACCGCTCTCGGCTACGACGTCACGAGTGAAGTTGGACGGACGGGCGTTGTTGCCGTGCTTGAAAATGGCGATGGGCCAACCGTGATGATCCGCGCCGACATGGACGGTCTTCCTGTGAAGGAACGCAGCGGGCTGTCCTACGCTTCCAAAGCGATGCAGGCCAACGTTGTCGGAAAAGAGTTTCCGGTCATGCATGCCTGCGGCCATGATGTTCACATCACGTCGCTGGTCGGGACGGCGAAACAGATGATCGACCATCGTGAGAATTGGTCAGGGACGCTGGTTCTGATTGCGCAACCCGCTGAAGAACTCATTTCTGGTGCGCGTGCTATGATCGAAGATGGTCTGTATGAGCGCTTCCCAAAGCCGGACTATGCGCTGGCCTTTCACGTGACCTCGCAGCTGCCGAGCGGCGTTGTCGTGATCCCAAAAGACTTAGCCTATTCGTCATCTGATTCACTCGACATCACTGTCCGCGGCGTCGGCGCGCACGGGGCGAGCCCGCATAAGGGGGTTGATCCCGTCTTGGTTGCCTCAGCGATCGTTGTGAACCTTCAGAGCATTGTCTCGCGCAACATTGATCCTTTGCAGCCCGGTGTGATCACGGTGGGCTCCATTCATGGCGGGACGAAACATAATATCATTGGGGATCAGGTCGATATGGAACTGACTGTCCGGTCCAACGATCCAGCCGTTCGCGCCAAGCTGCTGGACAGTATTGATCGGGTCGTCGCGGGAACCGCCAAGGCCTACGGCGTCCCGGATGACATTATGCCGACCGTGACGCGGCTGCCCGAAAATACACCACCGACGAAGAACGACACGCCAACAGCGCTCTTCCTGGATGAAATCCTAAAAGCACGCATGGGCGAGGATGTCGTCATTGATATTAAACGCGAAGGCATGGGCGCCG
This sequence comes from Pseudomonadota bacterium, assembly GCA_038526555.1. Classification (GTDB taxonomy): domain Bacteria; phylum Pseudomonadota; class Alphaproteobacteria; order Caulobacterales; family Maricaulaceae; genus Litorimonas. The sequence goes on along the minus strand of JBCBGR010000034.1, from coordinate 11,645 downwards.
AAGATTTTGCAGAGTTTGTGACGCCCGAACTGGGTGTCAAAGGTGTTTATATGGCTGTAGGCGGAACGCCTCGCGATGAACTCCATAAGGCCGCGTCGCACCACTCGCCGTTTTTCAAGGTTGAGCCAGAGCCTTCCGTGACACGGGGCACAGAAGCGATGGTTGTCAGCGCGATGGCTCTGTTTGATCGCGGCTAAGGTCGCCACGACTTATATCTGTGGACGGTGCACGTTTCGCCAATCCGCGAATCAGTTAGGATGCCGTCATGCATCAATATCTCGATCTTTTAGAGCATGTGCTTGAAACCGGAACCGACCGCATGGATCGGACGGGGACAGGCACTCGCGGTGTTTTTGGCTACCAGATGCGGTTTGATCTCTCGGACGGCTTTCCGATGGTCACAACCAAGAAGCTGCACCGCAAATCCATTGTCCATGAACTTCTCTGGTTCATCGCGGGTGATACTAACATTGCCTACCTGAAGGAAAACGGTGTTCGCATTTGGGATGAATGGGCGGATGAGAATGGCGATCTCGGCCCGGTCTACGGCAAACAATGGCGCCGCTGGGAAGGCCCAGACGGCAAAGTCATTGATCAACTCACCAATGTGATCGAGCAGATCAAATCGAACCCTTATTCTCGTCGTCATATAGTGTCTGCCTGGAACCCGGCCGAGGTCGAAGGCATGGCGCTGCCGCCGTGTCATTCCTTGTTCCAGTTTTTTGTGGCGCCGGGTGAGGGTAGTCGGGATAAGTTGTCCTGTCAGCTTTACCAGCGAAGCGCGGATATTTTCCTCGGTGTTCCTTTTAACATCGCCAGCTATGCGCTGCTAACCCATATGGTTGCGCAGGTCTGCGATCTGGATGTCGGAGACTTTGTTCACACCTTTGGGGATGCGCACATTTATCACAATCACTTTGACCAAGTGCGTGAGCAGCTGACACGCTCACCTTATCCACTGCCGCGGCTAGAATTGAACCCGGATGCGACAAACATCGAAGACTTTACTTACGCCGATATCAAACTGGTCGGATACAAGGCCCATCCGCATATTGCGGGGAAGGTGGCTGTTTAACGCCCCATCAAAAGAGATGCGATCCAGAGGAAGATTGCGCCAAGCGACAGCAAAGGCGTTAAACTTGCGAGCAAGGCGAGACCTACAACACTCATCCCTACAAAGGCCGCCACGGCCAGGGGCACGGGAAGTTTCCCGCTTGCAATCAGGTTCCCTTTATAAGCTGTACCTCTGCCAATCCGGTCTGTCTGAACGCGACGGAGCATGCGTCCCACATTCATAGCGAGAAACAGGGCTGCAATCCCGGCGGCAAGATTTAAGGTTTGTGTGGCGCCAAGACCTGTTAGCACGGCTCCAACTAGTAGCGGGACGAGTAGGACGACGAGTTTCCAAAGCTCAAGGCCTGCCAATAGGTGAGGGAGCTTTTCAGTAAACGCGGGGCGTTCAATCAGGATGTCAACGGGCCTATCCAGCTGCGTTCGCGTTTCTAGCGTGCCTGCGGGCGGGCGGGCGCCATAGGCGAGTTGGGCCTCTTCCCAGACCGCAAAATCCTGCGAACTGTTACCCGCATAATCAAACCCGTCCGGGAAGCGGTCTTTAAGGAAAGCCGCCTTGTTCTCACTCGTCATATTATATGTCGGTGACGTTCCGAACGCGCCGTCTAGAAAGTCATGTTGCGCGGCAAGACGTTTGACGAGGCTCTCCTCAGAGCCGCTGCAGAGATAAACAGGACGGCCTTCAGCTTTGGCTTCCTTGGCCAAACTCACAATGGTCGGCTCAGTCGGTTGATCGCCTTGCAGCAGTCGATCCCCAATTCGAGCGACCATATGTTGCTTCATGCGCGGTTTGTTGGTGATGCCGATGAGCAGCTGCCACAATCCAACAAGCAGATTGCGCTTGATCGACTCAAGGATCATTTCATGCGTGAGGTCGTTTTTCAGGAATGTCCCATCGACATCCAGAATGAGCGGGCGGGTCATTCTGCAGCGGGCTCCAAAGTGTCTTTTGCGTGTAAGTCTTTCTCAATGGTCCGGCGGATCAGCCACCAGATCACCAGCGCGCCAATCATCTTGCCGCCAATACTCATGACAACATTGGGGAACGTGAATTGGCCGTCGCGGATGGCTTCAGCGCCCAGCAAGAAGACGGATGTATCAACAGGCGCGGCAAGCGCAGACGAGAGTAAGACCCGCGTTGAGAGTTTGAGTTTGGTGAAGGTGAACACCGCCCAGTCGACCAATTCGGACACTGCAAAGGCGACTCCTGAGGCGAGGGCCAGCTCTCCACCCGATGTCGCCCACGTCAGTCCGAGAGCCACAGCCATGGCCAACAGCACCCAATGTCCAATCTCGCGCTGCGCAAAGTCTCTCGCCACGAGCACGAGGCCTGTGACAATCGTCACCGGATTAAAGGCCCAGCCGACACCCGGTAGAGACACCATCGGCGCCCATGTGAAGCTCCAATTGATAAACGGGATCAGCGCCACGTAGATCAGTGTGACAATCGCGGCGCGGACAGGCGCGGAAAAGGGTTCACGGTCGGCGTAGGATGACATTCTGCCTCTATACGGGCTTCGATCCGGTCTGTAACCCTGCCTCAGTTATGATTTTGATTCCGCCTATCCTGTCTGCTGTTGTTGCCCGATCCCAAAATGGCGTAATCGGTGTGGATGGCGATTTGCCTTGGACATTACGCTCTGATCTCAGGCATTTCAAAAAAGTGACGATGGGAAAACCTTGTCTGATGGGCAGGAAGACATGGCAAAGCCTGCCATTCCCTCTGCCCGGACGCCCCAATCTGGTTCTGACGCGCAATCCTGATTTTCAGGCAGACGGTGCAGAAGTCTTCACAGACCTTTCAGACATGGTGGGGCGCGGTGCAGAACTGTCTGGTGCCGCGGACTTGGAAGAGGTGATGATCATTGGCGGCGCACAGTTTTACGTTCGGCTGCTACCCTGGACAGGCCGCATTTACGAGACAATCGTAGAGGCCACCATTGACGGCGACGCCTTTTTCCCGACGTTAAATATGGCAGAGTGGGTAGAGACAGACGTGGTGCATCACCAAGCTGGCAAGGGTGATGACTATAATTTTATCACGAGAGTGCTGGAACGTCGCAGCAAAACGTCAATCTTGCAGTAGAAGCTGTCTTGAAAGCACGGCGACGCTTCTCCACATAAGCGTGGATTCGATTGGAGACCATAAATGGCTGACAACAATTCGCCCTGGGGCCCGAAAGGCTCTGGCGGTAAAGGCAACTCACCTTGGGGCAACGGGAAGAAACCGGGCGCGGCTGGCGGCTCGGACCGATCTCCTGATCTGGATAACGTCATCGAGGGGTTCAAAACCCGCGTAAGAAAACCGGGTGGGCCGCGCGGCCCGAATTCTGGCGGCGGCGGAGGCGGCAATCTGGGTGACTTCCGGATCGGCCCGCTCGGACCGCTGGGAATCGCTTTGGCGGTCGGTGCAGTTCTGATGCTGTCGACATCCGTTTACACAGTTGACCAAACAGAGCGTGCGCTGGTTCTGCGCTTCGGCGATTATGTTCGTACAGAAGGTCCGGGTCTGAACTTCAAACTGCCGAACCCGATCGAGACGACTTACAAGCAGGAAACAGAAATCATTCGTCGTGATGACATTGGTGGGAACGATTTCTCTTCACTCATGCTGACAGGTGATGAGAACATTGTCGATATCGACTTCACAGTTTTGTGGCGTATCAATGATCTCGCAGACTTTTACTTTGAGGTGGAGGACCCGGCTCAAGCTGTTCGTGCTGTCGCTGAGAGCGCCATGCGTGAAGTTGTTGGTCGCAACGAACTGCAACTTATCATCACTACGGATCGTCTCGCGATTACGACGGCTGTGCGCGAACTAATGCAACAGACACTCGACGAATATAAAGCGGGTGTGCGTGTTGTGGAAGTTCAGCTTCAAAAAGCCGACGCACCAGATCAGGGCGGCGTTGTTGATGCTTTCCGTGATGTGGAAGATGCCGGACAAGAGCGCGAAACGGCCATTAACACGGCTGTTGCTGAACAAAACCGGATCGTTCCCGAAGCACGAGGCGAAGCTGCTCAGATATTACAGGATGCGCAAGCTTATCGTGATCGTGTAATAGCAGAAGCCGAAGGTGAGGCCGAACGCTTCAACCAGATTTATGAAGAATATGCAAAAGCGCCCGTGGTAACGCGTCAGCGCATGTACCTGGAGACAATTGAACAGGTCTATGCGCGCGGCGACACGATCATTCTTGATGACAGTGCTGGGTCCGGCGTTGTGCCCTATCTGCCGCTGGATCAGCTGAGCAATAACAACCGTAGTATCCCACGCACGGGAGGTCAGTAATGAAAAGCCCACGTCTTGTTATGCTCGCCGTTCTGGGCGGGCTAGCCATCCTGGCAATCTTTGCCTCACTTTTTACAGTTGAAGAGCACGAACAGGCGATTGTTTTCCAGTTTGGTGAAGCGCAGCGTGTTGAAAACCCCTGGGGTGAAGAGCCTAATGCGGGTTTGAAGTTCAAAACGCCGTTCATTGAGAATGTGATCTATCTATCGCGTCGGAATCTGGAAGTTGACCTTCGTCCGGTCGAACTCTTGGCCTCTGACCAAGAGCGTCTCGTTGTGGATGCGTTTGTGCGTTACCGCATTATTGATGCTATTCGCTTTTATGAAACCTTGCGTGACGAACGTGGCGCGCAAGATCAACTGCAAACGATTTTCGACTCTACACTTAGAGACGTTCTGGGTCGGGCGACACAGCCCGAAATTATCTCCACGCGTCGTGCAGAGTTAATGGAAGAAATCCAGACTGTTTCTGATGCCATTGCAGCGCAGGAAGATCTCGGCATTGATATTATCGATGTTCGGATCAAGCGGGCGGACCTTCCGGAAGCCAACTATCAACAGGTCTTTAATCGTATGGTGTCGGAACGAACTCTTGAGGCCAATCTTGAACGCGCGGAGGGTCGTGAGCGTGCTCGAGAAATCCGTGCGACGGCTGAGCGTGAAGCGACGGTGATCATCGCGGAAGCTCAAAAGCAGGCTGAGATTATTCGCGGTGAAGGCGATGGTCGCCGGAACGCGATTTATGCGGCGGCTTTCGAGCAAGACCCTGAATTCTTCGCCTTCTATCGTTCTATGGAAGCCTATCGGAATGGTCTGGGTGATCGCTCGACTTTCGTCCTGTCACCAGATTCAGACTTCTTAGGCTATCTTGACGATCAGGCCGGGCCGCGCCGCTAAGTCCGCGTGAGTCTGCTCACGATACTCCTCCTCATCTTCGGCGGTGCATTAGCCGTCGAAGGCATTGGATGGGCTGTTGCGCCAGACGCCATGAAGCGTGCCTATGATCAGGCTATATCCAGCCTGGATCCAAAGAGCCTCTCCAATGTCGGGTTGCTCAGTGCGGCCTTGGGGCTACTCCTGATTTGGATCGCAATTCGCATTCACGGCTAATCGGCCTTCCCGCTTTGTCTGACTGAAACGTCATGTGTCTGCGGCATTGAATGACTTGGCAACAGCCGAGACTTGTCACAAGATTACTTTATGCTTCGTTCTGTCTGCCTCGGTCTTTTGCTCTCACTGCTAACAGCCACGGCGTCAGTCGCGCAATTGCGTTCGGCACCAGATGGGTTTGTCGAACTGACACAGCGCTTGTCCCCCGCTGTTGTGAACATCTCGACCGCGCAGACAGTCGAGTTTGGCGATGACGACGTTCCGGCTTTTCCAGAAGGGTCGCCGCTCGAACGGTTCAATGATTTTTTTGGCAACCGTCCCGGCCGCGATGGCCGTGTGTCCAAATCATTGGGGTCTGGCTTTGTCATTGATGAAGGCGGTCATATCGTCACCAATAATCACGTGATTGAAGGCGCGGATCTCATCGAAGTCACATTCCCGAATGGGGATACGTTTGAAGCTGATTTGGTGGGGCGCGATCCTGCGACGGATATCGCAGTCCTCAAAATTGAAACGCCTGACCTGCTTCCCTTCGTGTCTTTTGGTGATTCAGATCAGGCGGAAGTCGGAGAGTGGGTCATCGCGATTGGTAACCCGCTCGGTTATTCAGGCTCTGTGACGGCGGGAATTATTTCGGCGCGTAACCGCGATATTTCTGCCGGGAACTATGATGATTTCATCCAGACCGATGTGGCGATCAACCAAGGTAATAGTGGCGGTCCGCTGTTTAATATGGATGGCGAGGTCATTGGTGTGAATACGGCGATTATCTCACCAACCGGCTATTCCATTGGCCTGTCCTTTTCCGTTCCGAGTGATCTCGCCGAAAGCGTTTCTTCGCAGTTGATCCAGTTTGGGGAAACACGTCGCGGCTATCTCGGTATTCGCACCCAGAAAGTCACACCGGATATTGCGCGCGCCTATGGCTTAGATGAAGCGCGAGGCGCACTTGTGCGGTCAGTTGTTGAGGACGGCCCCGCTAGTGAAGCCGGGCTACAACGTGGCGATCTAATCACAAAGATTGGCGACCGCGAGGTCGAAGACTCACGTAGCTTGTTCAGGATTGTTGCTGAAGCACCGACCGATCGCGACACTGAGGTTGAATATATCCGCCGAAAGCGTGTCCAGACCGCCAGCATCCGTTTCGATCCTTTGAAAGAAACGCTCGATGACGAAGAAAAGCTGCAGCTTGAAATCGAAGCAGGGAACGCCGAACGAACCATTGGCGGTCTCTCCGTCGAAGCGCTGAGCGACGATGTGCGCCGCAACAACCGTATCAGTCCGGACATCAAAGGCGTTCGCGTGATCGCGATTGAGCGTCGCTCTCGCGCCTCCGGGAAGATTCTGAAAGGTGACATTATTGAAGAGGTCGCATTCGAGCCGATCGCGACTCCCGCTGAGTTTGAGGAAGCAATGCAGGCTGCTCTAGATACAGGGGAACCCGTAACGCTCCTGATCAATCGAGGTGGGAATTACATTATCTACGCGCTCAACGCTTGAGGTCGTCCTCAAAGAGGATTTCGGTGTCGGAATAACCCTGAAAATACAGGGCGGTAACAAGATCTGTGCAAGTGATCGCGCTGTGTGATGCGGCTGCAACGGCGGGTTTCGCATAGTAAGCCAAGCCTAAGCCTGAGGCTTCAATCATCGCCAGATCGTTCGCGCCGTCTCCAATCGCGATCGTGCGCGAAGCATCGCCGTCACATGCGTCCAGCAGGGCGGTCAGTTTCGCCTCACGTCCTAGAATAGGGTAATCCACAGTCCCTGTGAGGTGATCGTCTTCCTCGATCAGTGTGTTGGCTTGATGCGCCGCAAAACCACAGGCTTGGGCAACGTGCTCCGTGAAGAAGGTGAAGCCACCGGACACGATCAGTGTTTTCGCGCCGTGATGCGCCATTGTCTGAGCCAGTGTTTTCGCGCCTGGGTTGAGCCGAATGCGCTCTTCAAAACATTGCTGTAAAACCGAAGTCGGCAGACCTTTCAAAAGGCCAACCCGTTCTTCCAGGGCACCTTCAAATCCAATCTCGCCGCGCATGGCGCGTTCAGTGATTTCGGAAACTTTGTCTTTTACGCCTGCAAAGTCAGCCAATTCGTCAATGCATTCCTGCCCGATCAGCGTGCTGTCCATGTCGCAAACGAGGACAGGTTTTTTGCGATTCCCGGCAAACTGAACACAGACATCGCCTTCGACACCCGCCGCTTTGAGCCTGGCTCGCGCTTCTGCGCTGTTTTGGAGGTGAGTAGGGCCTTCAATCGCACGGTCTACAGATAGAGTTTTAGTCTCGCTCAAGCCAAGCGCTTTAGCACCTCGTTCCAACTGCATTCCATCATCATCCGAAAGGACAAGGGTGGCGATCTGGTCTAGGGTCGCGGTCATGACGAAACTCGTTCTGGAAAGGCCGATCATTTGTATCGCAGGCCCGACGGCCAGCGGCAAGACGGACTATGCGGTTCAGATCGCAAAAAAGGTGGATGGCGAGGTCGTCAATGCAGACGCGTTACAAGTCTATGCCGACATTAGCATTCTTTCGGCGCGCCCTAGTAACGCTGAAATGGACGACATTCCGCACCATATGTTCGGCCACGTACCGGGCGGCACATTCTACTCGACTGGCGATTGGTTGCGCGATGCGTTGAAGGTGTTTGAGGATATTGATCAGCGAGGCAAGATTGCCGTTCTGGTCGGCGGGACGGGGCTTTACTTCCAAGCTCTCCTTAACGGTTTGGCTGATGTTCCAGAGGTTGAGGCGTCTATTATCGAGGATATAGAACCTCTATCAGTCAATGACTTGAGAGAAGAGGCTGAAAGTGTTGATCCGGTTGCAGCCGCCCGCATTCTTGGAGACGATCCACAGCGCTTAGGCCGGATTGTTGGGGTCTTTCGTTCAACAGGGCGACCTTTATCAGAATGGCAGGCGGATACTCAGCCCAGCATTTTAGCCCCTGATATTAAACGCGCCGTTTTGCTGCCTGAACGCGACACGCTCTATCAAAGGATCAACCGTCGCTTTGATATGATGATGGATGTTGGCGCGCTAGAAGAGGCGCAAGGCGTCCACAAGAAAAATCATCCAAAGCGCGCGCCCATGCTCAAAGCCATCGGCCTGTCGCATCTTCTGTCACATCTCGACGGTGAGTGTGACTTGGAGACGGCGATCGAAACCGCCAAGCGAGATAGTCGGCGTCTGGCTAAGCGCCAGATGACCTGGTTTCGAAACCGATGTGCGGATTGGACGGTTCTATTCGACCAAACACAGAAGGATGATTTTCTCGCAGAATTATGAGTGTTTCACGCCTCTATATGGTTCTGACAGCGCTGATTAGCGTCGCGTTCATCGCGCTTGTGTTCCTGTTTCGGGAACAGGCGGAAGAGATTGTGTCGCTCATGGGGAGTTTTTCTGGCTCTCCCATCGCTATCGGCGTTGCGATCCTCGTCTTCTTGATCGGTTCTATCATACTGATCCCACAATGGCTCCTGATTGGCGCGGCCGTAGCAGCTTTTGGCCTTGTCGAAGGGGTAGGCATTGCTTGGCTTGCGACGATGGTGGCGGCCACAACACATGTTCTGACCGCGCGCGCCTTTGAAAGTCGCGTACGGCCCTATCTGTCAGGTGAGCGCGGCGAACGCATTCGAGCGATGCTTCGCCGGAACAGTGTGGAGGCCGGATTTCTCGTGCGATTGGTCCCAACCGGTCCTGCCATATTCGTCAACGCAGCTGCGGGCCTTTTCCGCGTAAGCCGGAGCGGGTTTCTCATCGGAACAGCGATCGGCATTATCCCGAAGATCATTTTGACGGGCGTTGTCACATCTGAGCTTCTGTCATCTGCGCAAGCGCAACAAGTCAGCTTGGGCTTGATCGTGTTTGCCATTCTCTTGATCGCTGTTTTTGTCTGGTCACGTCGCAAACGTCCGGTAAGCGCCGAAAAATAACAGCTAAATTGGTGCGTTACGGGATAGAGCGCTTGCATTTAACGCCCACGATTTTCATTACCGTCCTATTAAGGGACAAACGCTAAAGATTCCCGGAGCGCCTATTGAATTGGCGATCTAACGGAATGTCTTTGGCATTGGGCGAGTGGAGCTACATATGATCTCCTCACTTCTGGACAGTTTTTCGTCCGACATAGCGATTGATCTTGGGACGGCCAACACGCTTGTCTACGCCAAGGGACGCGACGTTGTTTTGAATGAGCCGTCTGTTGTCTCATTCTCCGTGCGCAATGGCCGGAAAATTGTTCACGCGGTTGGCAATGATGCGCGCATGATGCTCGGTCGGACGCCCGGCAATATCGAAGCCATCCGCCCGATGAAAGACGGCGTGATCGCTGACTTCGACGTCGCAGAAAAGATGATCCAGCACTTCATCAAAAAAGTGCAAGCTGACGCGCCTTTTATGCGACGCGCCAAGCCAAAGGTTGTCATTTGTGTGCCATCGGGTGCGACCGCCGTGGAAGAGCGTGCCATCTATCAATCTGCGCAACAAGCAGGAGCCCGGAAAGTCTATCTCATCGAAGAGCCTATGGCCGCTGCACTCGGTGCAGGCCTTCCGATCCATGAGCCCGCGGGTTCCATGATCGTTGACATTGGCGGGGGGACCACAGAGGTCGCGGTTCTGTCGCTTGACGGGATTGTCTATTCGCGCTCCGTGCGTGTGGGTGGTGACAAGATGGATGACGCCATCATTCAGTATGTCCGTCGGACGACCAATCTTCTGATCGGTGAGATGACGGCCGAGCGTGTCAAAAAGGAAGTCGGTTCGGCAACGATGCCCGCTGACAATGAAGGTATGAGCGTGATGATTAAAGGGCGCGACCTGATGAACGGCGTGCCGCGCGAAATCCGCGTCTCTGAGGCTATGATCGCTGAAAGCTTAGCGGAACCCGTTGAGCAAATTGTTGAAGCGGTCAAAACGGCGCTAGAGGCTACCCCGCCTGAACTAGCGGCGGATATTGTCGATAAAGGGATCATGTTGACAGGCGGCGGTGCGTTACTCCGTAATCTCGACATTGAACTGCGCAACCGCACAGAGCTTCCTGTTTTTATTGCGGATGACCCGCTTTCCTGCGTGGTGCGTGGATCGGGTACAGTCGTTGAAAACCTTAAAAAGTGGAAGAGCGTTCTCAAAACGGACGTCTAGTCTTCCTTGAAATGAAGGGATTTGTGGGGCGTGGCCCGATCAGGATCGAACAGTTCTGAAGGCCGACTGGGTTTGCTTCTGCTGATCCTGCTGAGTGCTGTCCTGCTCCTGACACAACGCGAGGATGCGCGTGAACGAAGGACGACGCCTTTGCTTGCCAGTGATGTCCAAGCGCCCGTCGCGGCTTGGTTGGGAAAACCGTTTCGCGAACTTGAAAGTGCGGTGGCAGACGTCGAAGATGGTCGCCGCGCGTTAGAAGAAAACAAAGCGTTGCGAGCAGAGCTAGCGCAATTGCGGTTCGAAAATGACCGTTTGAGCGCACAAGGCGCTCGGCTTCAAAGGTTAGAACGACTACTCGCCGTTGAAAAGACCGGTGACATTCCGGATGCGCGCATTGCAGCCCGCGCTGTCTCAGATGCTGCAAGCCCATTTGTTCGTTCGTTGCTGATAAGCGCGGGGCGCAATCAAGGTGTGCGAGACGGATATCCCGTCCTCTCAGAGGCCGTGTTAGTGGGGCATGTCGTGAGTGCGGGGAACCGATCGGCGCGTATACTGAGGTTAGACGACCTGAATAGCCGCGTTGCGGTCTCGAATGATCGGACACGCGCGCGCGCCATCCTGATTGGCTCCAACGCGGATCTGGCATCTTTAGGTTTTGTCGCGAACTCAGAACAATGGGAAGTGGGGGATCGTATCCTGACTTCGGGCGATGGCGGTCGTTTGCCAGCAGGGCTACCTGTGGGACGTGTGCAATCTATATCACCCTTTCAGATTGAACTGGATTTCCTATCAAAGCCTATCGATTGGGTTTTCGTACTCCCGTTTGACGGTCTTGCCGATCCCAACGATGTTGATGTCGAGCCGATGACGGATGACGCTGAGACAGATCAGGTCAGCGCCACCTCTGCTGTAGAGGAGGCAGGATAGTGGCTTATCTTGGCGTTGCCCCGATCCAGCGGAATGAACGGCTTATTCCGGCTGCCTTTGCGCTTTTACTGGTGGGCCTCCTCAGCGTCATTGAGGTTCGCCTCTTCG
>JBCBGR010000033.1:0-14570 GCA_038526555.1 Pseudomonadota bacterium | reverse complement strand
GTGTTTGTCCGACCACCGACTTGAACGTGCGCGAATATCGCAAAGGCTTGGCGGTCTAAAAATCTTCAAAAACCTGTGCGGGAATCTTCAAGAGTTCCATCTCATATTTGGTCATGAATGTTCTTACTGATTTGGATGAAAGGACGTTATCATGCCGACACGACGCCACGCACTTTTGGCCGCAGGAGCCGGACTCGCAACTGCAACGGCCAGTGCTGCAAGCGCTCAAATGCGCGAAGCATCTAATAGCACCCGCTTAGCCGGCAAGGTGGCTTTAGTCACCGGGGCCGCACGCGGGATTGGCCGGGCGATCTCTGAGACTTACGCGCAAGCCGGGGCTAAGGTCGTTTTGTTTGATTTGGCGGATCCCAGTGCTGTTCCCGCTGTTGAGGGTTTCCGCATCGCGAATTCTGTTGAATTTGCTGCCGCTGAAGCTTCCGTCAAAGCTTTGTCCCCTGAGAGCTTCGCCGTTCGGGGCGATGTCAGGAACCCCGAAGATTTGGTTCGTGCCGTCAGTCTTGCTGAGTCGCGGCTAGGCGGTCTGGATATTGTTGTCGCCAATGCAGGTTATGTGCGCTGGCATGGATTTGCCGACGGAACGCCGGAAGATTGGAACTCTGTTCTGGATATTAATGTGACTGGGGTTGCCAATTCGATTATCGCAGCGACGCCAGCTTTTCGCCGCCGTGGTGGCGGTTCCGCGATCACACTGTCCTCGATCGGCGGGCGTATGGGTGCGGGTGGAAATGGTGCCTATACAGCGAGTAAATGGGCCGTCATTGGATTGACCAAACAGGCCGCCAATGAGCTCGGAGGCGACAATATCCGCGTTAATGCAATTGCTCCCGGACCGATTGATACGCCGATGTACCGGTCGCTCGGGCAAATCCGCTCCATGGGTGTGGACAGCGCGGAAGCACAGGACGCAATGCTGAACCCCATTCTGCCACTTGGCGATCAACCCGCGCTGCCGCCTGAAGCGATAGCGGACACGGCTTTATTTTTGGCGTCTGACGACAGCGCGATGATGAGTGGGTCTGTTTTGGATGTGGCTCTTGGCTTCAACGCCAATTATACGGGCTAACACCTATCCAATTAGATGATTGCGAACCCCGCCGTCTGGCGGGGTTTTTGTTTGAAAACTTACAATAGAAATCTTCAAAACTTCAAAGCCGATCCTTCAAGAGATCGGACTGAATTCTCTGCATATCTCCATTATCGAAACAAGAGATGGAGACCATCATGACCACTAAAAGATTTGAGTTTGACAGTGCGGGCGAAACCTTGGTGGGTGATCTGCACCTGCCCGATAATCGCCAAGGCCCAGTTCCCGCCGTTGCGATCCTGGGTCCCATGACCTTTGAGCGCGGACAGGCGCCGAGCGAATATGCCAGAGAGTTAGCTAAGCACGGTTTTGCTGCTCTCGCCTTTGACCCGCGTTATCGCGGCGAAAGTGGTGGGGCGCCTCGCCAATGGGAAAATCCGGACCATAAGGTTGAGGATCTGAAAGCCGCTGTCGAAGCGCTGGCGGCTCAAGACAATATTGATGCTAACCGGGTTCATATTCTGGGTGTTTGTCAGGGGGGCTCTGAAGCGCTCAAAGCAGCTCAGGAACTTCCCTCTGTTCGCGGACTCGCGACGCTGACGAGCCAGTATCGTGATGTTGAAGGCGATATCGCGTGGCTGACAGAGGAGGGGTATGCCGCGCGCCTGAAAGCCGGACAGGCAGCGAAAGCGAAATATGAAGCCACAGGCGAGATCGACTATATCAAAGCCGTCGATCAGACCGATATGAATGTTGCTATGCCGGGTGAATTTGTCTGGGAATGGTATCAGCCTTGGGCGGATCGTGGTGAGTGGGAGAACCGTTACGCTGTGATGAGCGACGCCGACCTTTTGCCTTATGAGTCTCTAAGTGCCGCCAAATCGATTGAGACGCCCTGGCTCATGATCCATGGTGATAACTGCTTTTTGCCGGATGCCGCCAAGCGCCACTTTGATGCCATCCCGGCCGGAACACCCAAGCGCTTGATCTGGGACGAGACCCCGCACTTGGCCTATTATGATCAGCCCGAAGCCATCGCCCGCGCCACCCAAGAGATGGTCGACTGGTTTGAACGCCATTCGCATTAGAGGGACCAAAAGAATGTCGTCGCCCCGCCTTCTGGCGGGGTTTTTTGTTGGAAAAGACAGGAAAGTCATCCAATCAAGATATAGGCACTTGAAATAACTTAGTGTTACTTTACCATATTGATAAACAATATGAAGAGTTTCAAGTCAGTGCCAAATCCTAAAGTTCTTTTATTGTCTGTTTTATCATTGGGCGCCTGTCAGCCGACGCTTGATCCCACCGTTCAGATTACAGCGTCGCATAGTGTTTTTGAAGCTGACGGGCGGTTAAGTGAAGCGGAACAGACTATTCCAACGGCAGTGTTCCAGGAAAGGTTTGACTTTGGAGAGTCGGGTGTTGAGCCGCTCGATATTACCTATCGCCTCGCCTATTCCGATACGCATCTTTACGTGGCTATAGAAACTGATGCCAATGACCTCATTTATCGCAATAGAGGCTTTCTCTGGGGTGATGGGTGGCGACTTCTGTTGGCTCTTCCGGAGTCTGATAAAGATCGGACCTCACGTTATTCAGATGTCTGGGTCTCTCCTAAGGCTCCTGGCAACGATCAACCCGAAATTTTTCTGGCCGTTCGTGACAATCAGCAAGTCTATCAGCGTTTTTCAGACCAAACGGTTGCTGCAGAGAGCCATACGGAGACTGGAACTCTTTTCGAAGCTGAGATTGCATGGGCGGACATTCCCCCTTTTCATCCGGCTTTCACACCAGATGTCGGTGTGAATCTTTACTTTGCGAAGGCCTATGAAACGGAGTCCGTTGGAGAGTTTGCCATTGGCCACGCTATTGTACCGGATGAAGGTATCTGGGACGAAGAAATCCAGACTCGGGCTTTTGCCCCGGCGATATTTGATGCGCGGCCTTTACCGCTCGTTCCCAAAACGGTTTTAAACCTTGAAGATCGGACGATTAGTGTGGGTGATCCTATAAGTCTGGAGGTGGTTACTCGCGCTCCAGAGGCAGGGAACTCTGATATACATATAAAAATTTCAAACCGAAATCAGAGTTTTGTTCATTCCGAAACAAAAGAACTCTTTTTCGAGAGAGGTGAAACAAAAACACGGATTGAGCTGCGCGATCTTTCCCTGCCTCCTGGTTCCTATGAAATTGACATAGCAGGCATTGCTCATCCTTACCGTGCTGGTTTTAATGTTTTACCCGCGCTAAATTTCACCGAGGCGATTGCCCAGATAGAAACTGATACAGCGTTTCTTCCATTGGGTGATCAACAAACAATGCAGTTCCGCCTGGAAACACTTCAAGCGAAAATTGCAAACTTGACAAACTATGCTGATAGCAGGCGTGAACTCAGTGATTTGCTTGAGCTTGTTTCTGATCTAGAAACTGTATCAACAGGGGAAAACCCTTTTGAGAGCCGAAAAGGCCCCTATCGCCGCGCTTTTAAGTCCGAACAAGACGACACATTACAGCCTTACAGTATTAAACTCCCGGACGAGTTTGATCCAAACACGCCTTATCCTGCTCTTGTCTTTTTACATGGAAGTGGCCGGAATGAGGAAGGGTTACTGGACCTGCCGCGATCAAATAACAGATTCGTCGAAATCGCCCCTTTTGGCCGTGACATGTATTTAGCCTATTCTGAAGATGTATCCCAAAAAGATATTGTTGAAGCGCTTAACGCCACCTCCGATCGTTTTTTAATTGATCGTGAACGTGTCATTATCGGAGGTTTTTCGATGGGTGGATATGGGGCGTTGAGGGCATTTTATGAGAACCCTCATCTTTACAAAGGTGTTGCGGTATTTTCAGGACACCCAAATCTTGCAAATGAATGGCGCTCGGGAGAATTCCCCAACTTTCTTGACGCTAAGTACCTAAGCGTTTTCAAGGATATCCCAGTTTTCATATATCATGGTGAAAAAGACGCGGCTTTATCATATGATCTTGCTGTAGAACTTACTTCAGCACTGGAGTCGGCAGGCGCTATTGTGACTTTTAGCGGCCACCCTGATAATGGTCATGTGTATCAAGATGAGCAAACCCATGCTCGTTATTTGGACTGGCTGTCACAGTTCTAATAGCTGCCACAGCCACAAAACTTTAATGTTCGGACGGACTTAGGCGCGCTATAGGGACGAAATGTCGAGTGCGCCTGTGTCCACCCCTTCATCTAAAAGGCCTGTTTTGTCCTATGCCTTTGCGCGACAACATGGCGTTGTCGCTGTGCCGGGCGAGGCTGGTGAGGTGATCCTGGCGCATAAAGCATCTGTCTCACGCGACGCCCTGATTGAGGCGCGCCGCGTCGTCGGCCATCCAGTCATCCGCGAAACGCTTTCGCCTGAAGCGTTTGAGCAGCGCTTGTCGGGTCTTTATGCCCAAGCCGATCTGGCCGGGGCGTCTGAAGATGCGCTGGGCGCACCGCAAGACCTGTCAGCTTTGGCGGACGGCCTCCCGCAAACCTCAGACCTGCTCGACAGTAGTGACGATGCCCCTGTCATCCGACTAATTAATGGTGTCCTGCAAGAAGCGATCCGATCCCGCGCGTCAGACATTCATATTGAACCTTATGAGGAGCGGTTGGCGGTGCGCTTCCGGATCGACGGGACCTTGTCCGAAGCGCTCTCTTTGCCTGCACGTCTTGCGCCTGCGCTCACCTCTCGCGTGAAGGTGATGAGCCGTCTCGACATTGCGCAAAAACGTATCCCGCAAGATGGTCGTTTCTCGCTCAATCTAGGTGAGCGCGCGATTGATCTGCGGGTCTCGACGCTCCCCTCCCGCCATGGTGAACGCGTCGTGATGCGGATTCTGGAAAAAGACAATCAGCGTATGGCGCTGGAAGAGTTGGGTATGGACCCGGATGTTCAAGGCGCGTTCGCCACATCGCTCGCTCGCCCCAACGGGATTATTCTGGTGACTGGGCCGACAGGCTCCGGGAAGACGACCTCGCTTTATGCGGCGCTGTCTCGCCTCAATGATGGGTCTCGCAATATTTTGACAGTCGAAGATCCGGTTGAATATGCGCTGGATGGGATTGGTCAGACGCAGGTTAATAATGCGGTGGGCATGAGCTTTGCCGCCGGACTGCGCGCCATTCTGCGCCAAGACCCGGATGTGGTGATGGTTGGTGAAATCCGCGACCCGGAAACGGCTGAGATCGCGGTCCAGGCTTCACTCACTGGACACTTGGTGCTCTCCACGGTGCATACCAACTCCGCGCTCGCCAGTGTGGCGCGCTTGCGCGATATGGGTGTTGAACCGTTTCTGCTCTCATCCACATTGACGGCGCTCGTCGCGCAGCGCTTAGTCCGACGCCTGTGTGATCATTGCAAGGAACCCTACAAACCTACTGAGGCTGAAGCGGCAGAACTGGGCCTGAAAGCTAAAGGCCAAACTTTCTACAAACCTGTTGGCTGTCCGCATTGCGCAGGAGTCGGCTATGTCGGTCGTTTAGGACTGTATGAAATTGTTCCGATGGATGAAACGCTGCGCACCATGATCCACCAAGGCGCAACCGAAGGTGAGATGAGCGCTCATGCATTCAAGACACGCCAGACCCTCTTGCAGGACGGGGCAGAGAAAGTGGTGGCAGGCCTGACCAGTTCTGATGAAGTACTCCGCGTCTGTCGGACGGATGATCTCTAACAAATGGAGGCCTTCGATTACTCTGCGTTAGATGCGAGCGGGGCGCGCCGTAAAGGCACGCTCATGGCGGCCTCGGCGCGCAGTGCTCGGGATCAACTCCGCGCACGTCGTCTCACCCCTGTCGACATCAAACCGTCCCGGCAGAAAGTTGCATCTGAGACGGGCTCGCAAGGCACTGCGCAGCGCGGGCGGATCAAACGCACACAGATTACGCGGGCAGCCCGGCAACTCTCCATTCTGATTTCCGCCTCCACCCCGGTTGAGGAAGCGTTGCGCATTACTGCACTCCAATTTGAAACATCACGTCTGCGCGGCGTCCTGCTCGATACGCGCGCGAAAGTCATGGAGGGCGCGCGCCTGTCAGAAGCGCTCGCGCAGCATCCTGATGTCTTTGATCCGTTGACCACGGCGATGGTGGCTGCGGGCGAAACGGCCGGACAACTCGGCCCCGTTCTGGAACGCCGCGCCGATGATATGGAAGCGGCGGATGCGGTCCGCCGCAAAGTTGTTGGCGCGACCGTCTATCCCATTTTGTTGCTGGTGATCGCCCTGATTGTGACCGTCATTTTGTTGACCTTGGTGGTCCCGAAAGTGGCGGAACAATTTGTTGTTTTGGGCGAGGAGCTCCCGCCGCTGACGCGCGGCACGATCAGGGCGTCCAACTTTCTGCAGGCGCAAGGCCTCTGGATCGCTTTGGGGGTAGCGGCGCTTTGGGGGTTGTTCAATTTCTGGAAGCGCTCAAAGTCGGGCCGGGCGCGATGGGATGCGTTCAAGCTACGCCTGCCCGTCATTGGACGGATTATCCGCAATCTGGAAGCGGCGCGTTTTTCCCGCACCATTGCGGGTCTGATTTCGGCCGGGACTCCAGCGCTGAACGCGATGGAAACGGCGCGGCATACGCTACGTAATGTCGTGATGAATGAGGCCGTCGGTGAAGCCACGGCGCGGGTTCGTGAAGGTGCGCCCGTCAGTGCGGCGCTGAAACAGACGGGCGTTTTTCCGCCACTTGTGGTTCAGATGGTTTTGGGCGGAGAAGCGTCGGGAGAAACTGGGGCGATGTTCGCCAAGTCGGCGGACTATCTCGATAGTGAGTTTGAAGCGGCGACCCAGATTTTTCTGAGCCTTTTGGAACCGCTGATCATTATTATTCTGGGCGGAATTGTGCTGCTGATTGCAGCGGCCATCTTCCTACCTATTCTGCAACTCAACACCCTGAGTTTCTAAGGGTGAGTTTTTAGAGGAGCGTTTTGTGAGACACACAACACATCGATCCAATGAAGAGGGGTTCACCCTCACCGAAGTTCTTGTTACGATGGCGATCATCGGCTTGCTGGCGACGGGTGTTGTTCTAGCGGTTCTGCCGCGTTTGGGCGATGCCTCTGTCACGAAAGCACGCGCGGATATCGCCTCCTATGAAACCGCGCTGGAATTTTTCCGACTGGATCATTTCCGGTATCCGACCGAGCAGCAGGGCCTTGAAGCCCTCGTCGAAGCGCCTGCCGGTGTGGATGCGTCCAAATATCCGGAGGAAGGTTATGTGCAGCAGCTCCGCGAAGACCCGTGGGGGAACCCTTACGTCTATCGCAACCCGGGTGAGTTCGGACCGTTTGATCTCTTAAGCTATGGCGCGGACGGCGTCGAAGGTGGGGAAGGGGCCGATGCCGATATTGGCAACTGGCAATAAGACTCCCTCTTCTGACGCTGGGTTCAGCCTGACGGAACTGCTCGCCGTTCTGGCGATCCTCTCCCTGATGGTGGGCGCTGTCGTGCTGAACTTGCCAGCCCCACGTAGTGATGCGGATCGACAGAGTGAATTGATGGCGGCGCAAATGACCCAGTTTCTGGAACAAGGGAGCCTGCGCGGCGAAATGCGCGCGCTGGGTCTCGACGAGACGGGCTTCACCCTCTTCCGCCATGACGGGCTGAAATGGGTTGTTGCGGATGAACGCGACTGGCCCGAGGACAGCCGCATCGTTCTGGAAGAGAATGGTGATCGGATCGACCTGCCAGAGCGACGCTTGCCGCGCTTTCTGTTTGAATCCTATGGCGCGGTTCCAGAAATGACCCTGATCCTCCAAGCGCCTGACGGCGAATATAGTCTGACCCCCGACGCGCAAGGGCGCATGATCCGGACGGTCGCGCGATGAAACGGACCACGTCAGACGCAGGGTTCACCCTGATTGAGGTGCTGGTCAGCTTAGCCATCTTTAGTCTCGCGATTGTGGGTCTCAACCGTGCCGCGACTTTGGCGGTGTCTGGGACGGCGGAGCTGACCGTGCGCACCCATGCGGGGATTGTCGCCGACAATGCCGTGGTCTTGCGCCGTTTGGAACCGGTTGAGGTCGGGACAGACCGGTTTGAAGATCAATCAGGCGGGATTGAGTTTGACATTGTGGTCGAGACCGTTCGCACCGAACAGGCCGGGTTCTACGAACTCCTGATCCGCGTCTCTCAGTCTGAGCAGACGCGTATTCTCTCTGAACGTCGGGCGTTTCTCTATGAAGGGTCAGGCAGTTCGGGTGCTACCCCATGACAAGCGACACTCCGAACACGCAAGAGGGAGGCTTCATCCTTGTTGAAGTGCTCGTCTCACTCCTGATCTTCTCGCTGATCAGTGTCGGGACTATTATTGCGCTCACTGCGACGTTAGACGCGCGCGATCGTGCTCAGACGAAGATGGCACAAGCCGAACGCTTAGCGGCGGCGCATCGACTCCTGACAGAAGATTTTGCGACACTGACACAACGCACCAATCGGGATGGTCTGGGCAGTGTGATTGATGAAAGTCGTCAGGTGATTGAGCCGGATCAGTTGGTTCTGACCCGTCGGGCGCGCCCTAATCCTGATGGTCTCTTTACGCGGGGTGATCTTCTGCGAGTCTCCTGGCGCGTGGAGGACGGCAATTTAATCCGCGCTTTTCTCCCCCATGAAAACCCAGCCACCATTGAACCACCGCTCGACCGTATTGTCCTCCAAGAGGTAAGCGAGATGCGCATCGATCCGGTTTTTCCTGAAGGCACAGTGCGTGGTCTGACGCCTTTAGCATCGGTTCTATCCGCCCCAGCTGTTTCCATTGAACTGACTTTCGCCGACGGTTCCACGACGCGCCATCTCTTCACGGTCCCTGATGTCTAGGCGGCCAGTAACAGACCGCGAAGCCGGCACCGTCCTGCTCAGCACACTCCTTGTGCTCAGCCTGATGAGTGCGGTGACGCTGGCGTTGCTGGCGACCTTACGTCGGTCTGTGACGCAGACAGCAGAGCTTGAGGCGCGTGCACAGGCGGATCTCTATGCGAGAGGCGCGCAGGATTTTGTTCAAAGTCAGTTGGATGATCTGTCTGGGATAGATGGCGAATTGCTCAATGCTGAACTGCGAGAGCCACAGCTGACAGTTCTGCCATTTGACAATGGATCCCTCAGTGTCTCTGTTTCGGACGGCACGCATTGTTTCCGATTGAGCGCACTCTCAGATTCGTCTGGAACGGGGTCTGACGCGGCGCAGTCGCGCTTTTCGGCGCTGATGCAGGCGATTGGGCTGGACAATGTTCAAGCAGCGAGGATTGCCGCTGCCGCCGTTGACTGGGTCGATCAGGATCAGCAAACGCGTCCGGGCGGCGCAGAAGACGGGACCTATCAATCGCGCATAGACCTGCCGCACCGTACGGCGAACGTCCCGATGGAGTCTGTGTCTGAACTGCGTGCCGTTGACGGCATGAGCGAAAAGCTCTTCCAAGTCTTGCGCCCGCATCTCTGTATCGGAGAGGTCGGCATACCGACCCGGTTTAATCTCGATACAGCGCAGCCCCGTCATGCGCCCGTCCTGGCCGCGATTTTGACGGACGTGTTAGAACAGAGCGAGGCTGAGCGTTTAGCGCTGGACTTGATCACATCGCGTCCGGCGGATGGTTACGGATCGACGGAAGGGCTGGCGGTCACGCCCGCTCTGTCGGGGGTTGATAGTGTGGCTCAGCTGCCAGACCTTGTCTTCCGTCCGCACCGCATTGTGGCGGAAGTGATTGTTCGCTTTGGCCCGATTGAGCAGGCGCAGCTTCTGGCCTATGAAGGGGTAGACACGGGGCAATCCACCCTGTCTTATCGCGATTGGGGATGGCAGAGCTTTCCGTCCCTAGCCTGGGACTTGAACGAGACAGAAAGCGAAACGCCGTGACGGATACTTTGCTGATCCTGCCGGATAGGCCTGATGGCGATGGATGGCTTGTCGCGCGCTCTGGCGGGCGCTCCGTGGTTCGCCAGGCTTCAATCGCGACGTTGGAAAAAGATCTGAGCGGATCCTATGCGCTCGTTCTTCCCGGTCAGCAGGTCAGGGCCTTTCTCACCGATATTCCCGAAAAAGTACGCGGGTCCGACCGCATCAATATTGCACGTTTTTCTCATGAAGATCGCGTCGCGTCTGATCTCGACGGTTTGCATATTGTGGTCGACCAAGGGGCGACTGCTCGCACGCTGATGGTGGGTCGAGACGTGATGGACCGGCTTCTGGAACAGTTTCATCCCGCCGCGATTTACGTCGATTTTGATCTCCTGACAGGTGTTGCTGATGAACCCGTGCGCTTGCTGGACCGGATCGTCACTCCGGGACCACAAGGCGATGCTGTCGATCCCGACTGGGCTGAGGGCTCTGGGGTCACTCTCGACGATGCTACGTTAGGCCAAGCGTTGCTCGACGGTGTGGAGAATGCCCTGGATTTGCGCAGCGGCGCGTATCGTCGTCGTGCCAAAATCCAGTTGGGGGCTTGGCGGAATGTGGCGGCTGGGTTGCTGGTCTGCTCAGGACTGGGCTTAGCCCTATCTTGGGCTGAAATTCGGGCGGTTAATGCGCAAACGGAGAATGTTCGCGAGACGGCCCGCGCGATTTACACGCAAGCGACAGGTGAGGTTGCACCTGAGAATTTGACGAGAGCCATTCGTATGGTCGGTCCAACTGACTCTGATCCCACAGCTTTTCTGCAACTCTCTAATCAGCTCTTCGCGGCGATGGCAGAACACCCCGATATTGCTGTGGAACGCCTCTCTTTTGATCAGCAGGAAAACCTGCTGCGTTTGCGTCTGATTTATCCGGGCTTTGAAGCGGCGGACGATCTGGAAGCAACCACCTCCAATATGGGCGCAACCCTTCAAACGGGCGGTGTGCGGGAACAGAGCGGTCAGTTTATTGGCGATGCGGCGTTGACGCTGGGGGCGGGCTCATGATGGCGCAGCTCTCAAACTGGTGGGATCGTCGCGAACCGCGTGAGCGTCTCTTGCTCAGCATATTAGCGCCTGTCGCGACCCTCTTCATTCTCATCTTTGGCCTTATTCTGCCGGTTCAATCGGCGCGGGCGGATGCGACGGCAGACTTGAAGCGCGCGCAAGCCGATTTGATCGCCGTTTCTCGATTGACACCCGCCAGCGAAGGTGCAGGGCGCTTACCCTTTGATCGAAGCGTTTTGGTGACGGTCGCCCGCGCTCAGGATGTCAGACTGACCCGGGTTCA
Organism: Pseudomonadota bacterium; assembly: GCA_038526555.1. Classification (GTDB taxonomy): domain Bacteria; phylum Pseudomonadota; class Alphaproteobacteria; order Caulobacterales; family Maricaulaceae; genus Litorimonas. The sequence goes on along the minus strand of JBCBGR010000033.1, from coordinate 3,345 downwards.
ACCCGGAACAGATGGGACGCTTTCGGTCTGGATCGATGAAGCCCAGACGCAGCGGCTTTACGCCTTCTTTGATGCGCTGTTGTCAGATTACGCTGTTGGTCTGGATCAGGTGATTGTCAGCGCGGACGCGAATGGGCAACTGTCCGCGCAGTTTGTTGTGCGGGGCTAAAATCGCCCATATCGCTTAAGCATATTTCTCACCCAAATAGACCCGACGCACATCCTTATTCGCCCGAATTTCATCTGGCGTGCCTTCAAATAGGGCTTCACCTTGGAAGAGGATAGAGGCGCGGTCGACAATATCGAGCGTTTCGCGCACACGGTGGTCAGTAATGAGAATGCCGATCCCGCGCTGCTTCAGATAAAGAACCAGCTCTGAGATATCCGCAATCGCAATCGGATCGATCCCGGTAAAGGGCTCATCGAGTAGGATAAAGGACGGACGGCTGGCCAGCGCTCGTGCGATCTCGACCCGGCGGCGTTCCCCGCCCGAGAGGGCCAGAGCAGGCGACTTGCGAATGTGGCCGATATTCAGTTCATCCAGCAAAGCATCGACATTATCGTCCCACTTGCTTTTGTCTTTTTCGGTCAGCTGAACGACCGCCTTGATATTCTCTTCAACAGAGAGGCCGCGAAAAATACTCTGTTCCTGCGGCAGGTAACCGACGCCGAGGCGCGCGCGCTGGTACATGGGCAAGCGCGTAATGTCCTGACCATCCAGCGTGATGGACCCGCGGTCGGCCTCGATCAGGCCCATAATCATGTAAAAGCTGGTCGTCTTGCCGGCCCCGTTCGGACCCATCAGGGCGACGACTTCACCCCGCTGAACCGTCAGCGTGATGTCTTTCACGACAACCCGTCCGCGATAGGCCTTACCAATATTATTCGCAGCCAGTCCGGTGGCCGGCGGCGTCATAATTGTGGGTGACGGCTCCAGATCTAGACTGGTCTGATCTGTGGGATGGGGTGAACTGTCCATAGCGGTCGGGCTCAATGTCTCAGCCATGAAGCGTTAAGTACGATTGTCCGCGTCGTCAGACGCAGCGTCTTGGGTGTTCTTGATCAGGATCGCGACACGACCCTGCGGCCCACAGCGGCGTCCCAGACACTCAGACACGACGCGGGCTGTTTGCGATTCCAATTCATAGATCAACCGCGTCCCTCGGACGACACTGTCTTCCTGGGTTAGGATCACGTCACCCGTGACCACAAATGTGTCGGTCGTGGCCGTGTAAATGCCCTCGTCGCCGCGCACTTCCTGCTCTGGCGTGATGTAAAAGAAATTACCCGTGGCGACGATACGCTCGATGTCACTGACGCCTGTCCCAACAGACGGCGCGCTGTCAGAGCCGCCTTGCCGACTGTATATCACCATCTTGTCGGCGAGAATGCGAACCCCGTCCTGACGGGCATCGACTTGGCCTGTGAGTGTTGTAACACCCTTGGAGCTTTCAGCGTCATCGGCGTAAAGTTCGATATTGCCGCCAGAAGCCCCCGCAAATTGCGCGGCGGCGGTGCCGGCAAAAGCAAAGGTGGCGAGGAATGCCAGGAAAGTGCGAAAGCTTGTAACCAACATACTGTCAGGCCCTAATTTTCGATCGTAATGCGGGTCCGCTGACCCGTTCCGCAATCCCGGCCCTGGCACTGACCGGAAAAACGGATCGTTTCGTTCACTGTGTCATAGACGAGGCGATCGGTCGAGACCGTGTTTCCATCCGGCTGAACAACGGTGACATCGCCTGTGACGGTCATAATAGACGTATCGCGCTCATAAACGGCGCGGTCACCCCGGACATCATTCGCGTCAGATTGGTAACGGAAGTCCCCTTCGGCAATAATCTGACGCACGGCGCCCAGCCGGATCGACCCTGCTGATTCGACGGTCGCCTTATCTCGCAGGATTTGCATCTCATCGGCGTAAAGCACGGAATCGTCCTGCTGGACGACAACATCACCGGTCAGGTCCGTTGTTCCGTCCTGATAAATCGCACGCTCGGCCTTGACCGCGATCGGGCCGTCACCATCAAAGCCAAAAATGGGGCGATCCGGGTTATTACTATTTTCGGGCGCGGTCTGGCTGGCGACGGAGCTATCCACGTCACGGTTAATAATCCCGTCCATGCCATCCTTGAAAATGAAGCGCTCATAATTGTCGATGATTTCGTAAGCGCGCCCGTTCACGACCCCAAAATTCCCGGCGCAGCGGATGGGATCTTCGCCCGTGATCTGCTTCTCGCGGGGATAGATACGCGCATGTGTGGTGGCGCAACGATAACCATCATCGGTTTCCAGAATGACATTCTGTCGTTCGGCTTCAGCTAAGCTCATATCGGCGCGCAGGTCGAGGATCTTGTTGATGTCGTCATAGGTGCCGAGATCCGCCTCGACAAAGCTGCTGGCCGCGCCTTCAGCCCGCACAAATTCCAGCACGGGCTGGCGCAGGTCCACTTCCGTGCGGTTTTCCAGTTCCCGTGTGGCGGTGGCGGATGTCACGTAAAAAGGCAGGCTGTCCGACGTGCGCCCGCTATAACGCGGGTTGATCATGCGGACTGACGTGTCGGGATCATCTTCAATCACGACTTCACTGCCTTGCGAGACAAAGTAGAAGACCAGCACCGTGACCAATGCGACCGACGCGCCGATCAGACCGCGCCTTAAAAGCCTGATCCGTTCCGTATGCCGACGGGCTGCCTCTAGTGTGAGCGTCCGTTTGGGCTCCCACAGGCCGAGCGCATCGCTGGCCGCATGGGAGCGTCCAGACGAACCCGTTGGAGAGGCTGTCACAGCAGGTGATATGGTCGACTGTTCCGTCATCTTAGCGCCCTATAGGCAAAGCCAATCCATTTGGGTAGGGGCGGACTGCGCAGGTTAGGGCTTTGTAAGACAGCCTAGAATCGCCATTTCGGCTTAGTTTTCTGGTTGAATATCAGGTGGAAACCATGTCCCGTCCATAATAGCAGGCTGCGGTCGATAGGCCCTGAAAATGATGGCCACTGGGCCTTCCGGCAAAGGGAGCCAGTTCGCAGTGCTCTGTGGTGCGTCAGACTTTAGCTGAAGGGTCAGCATGCCCCTCTCATCCCGTTCCAAACCAGGCGTATCGCTATTGATCGAGTGGCGGTTCAGGGGGTTTTCCGTGAAGAACCGCCGCCCATCCTCTTCCACGGCATAGGCAGTGATTGACCAGAAGGCGTCGACGGGCACAGCATCGGGATCAAAGGTGAGCGTATAATTCTGCGCACCATCGAGTGGCTGCCCAGAACCATCTGTCACCGCTGTGTAGTAAGACGCATCCCTGGGTCGCATGGCGCCAAAGCCAATCAGGCCGACCGCGGCCCGGGTGGGTGG
>JBCBGR010000032.1:0-14738 GCA_038526555.1 Pseudomonadota bacterium | reverse complement strand
CATAAAGGGCGGAAGCTTGAAGAGTTTATCGAGATAAGGCTTTGCCGCTTCTGCGCAGACCGCCCGGCCTGACCGAGGGCTGACATGGGTTAAGTCGTTCGTGACATCTGTGGCTGCGCATCGCGATAAGTCGAGGCCATAACCCAAGGCTTGTAGCAGGACGCTTTCCCAGCGAACATAAAGAGCGGGCCAAACCTCCGGATCGTCCAAGCGCTCCAACACGATACGGGTCACGTCGTAAAGTTCAGCGAGCGGCTGCTTTTCGGGGAGCATCTCTCGCAAAAGCGCTGCAATTGCATTGAGCCCCGCAAGGCTCAGGCGATCCTCCATGAAACTCCCAGCCAGCGCTTCGACCACCTCAATCGTGTAATAGCCAAGATGCTCTTCAAGGCGGCCCCGCCATTCCAAATCGACAATGTTGCCGGGCTGCAAAAGTGGACGCATCCGCCGCCCCACGCCGCCGCGCACGAGGCCTTTATGACGCCCCTGCTCGCGCGTGAATGTCTCTAGGATCGCTGAGGTCTCTCCATGCTTGCGCGCTTGGAGAACAATGGCCTCAGACGTGAAGTCCATTAAACGTCGAACTCGAGACCGCTCTCCGCATAACGTGCGCGGTCTTCCATCCAGTTTTCACGAACTTTGACGAAGAGGAACAGATGGACTCGACGACCAAGCCAGTCTTCCATCTCTTTGCGCGCCGATGCGCCGATGTCTTTCACCGTTGCGCCGCCCTTACCCAGCACAATACCCTTCTGCGTGCCGCGCCGGACATAGATGATCTGATCCACACGGACAGACCCGTCCTTTTTCTCCGTCCACTTCTCCGTTTCGACCATGGAGGCATAAGGCAGCTCATCATGGAGACGCAGGAAGAGTTTTTCCCGGGTGATCTCCGCCGCCATCAAGCGCATCGGGATGTCGGCTGCCTGGTCTTCTGGATAGAGGAGCGGCCCTTCCGGCATGGCCTCTGCCAAATAAGTGCTGAGCGCCTCGACACCATCGCCATTCGTCGCTGAGAGCATGAATATCTGTTCGTAAGCCTCTGTTTTATTGAACTCTTGGACTATCGGCAGAAGTGTTTCAACTGGGATCGTATCTATCTTATTGAGGACGAGAACCGCTTTGCGGGACCGAAGTGACACGCCGTCAATGACGCGTTGTGTGTCTTCAGAGGCCAACCGATCCTGCGCAGACCCCTCTCCCGATTCATGGCGGTACCACGCGCCAACATCAACGACATGAACAATCGCATTCGCATCATCCGCGCCGGACCAGGCGGCGTGAACCATCGACTTGGCGAGACGGTCCTGCTTGCGGGGTGCAAAAATGCCCGGCGTATCGACCAGAACCACTTGCGATGGGTTACCCTCGCCTGTTTTGAGCATCGCGATGGCGCGCACCTGAAACCGCGTCGTTTGCACCTTGTGCGTGACGATGGAAACTTTTTCGCCAACCAGCCGATTTGTCAGCGTTGACTTCCCAGCATTCGGCGCGCCGACAATGGCGGCAAATCCACTCCGTGTTGTCATATCAAGTCCAACTGTCGATCAGCGCTTGGGCGGCCAGACGCTCAGCCTCTCGCTTACTCTTTCCCGTGCCTGTCGCAGAGCCTGCGCCGGGGACACTGACTTCTATGACAAAGACAGGATTATGATCCGGCCCTTGACGGTCGATCACATCATAATCTGGAAGCTTGCGGCCGCGCGACATGGCCAGTTCTTGCAATTGGGTTTTCGGGTCTTTGGCCGAGCGTGACGCGACCGCGTCGACTTCACTCATCCAATAACGATCATAGAAATCACGGGCCGCCTTTAAACCACCGTCCAAATAAATCGCCGCAATAAGCGCTTCGCAGGCATCGCCCAAAATCGAGGTTTTATCGCGCCCACCTTGTTTCTCTTCAGAGGCTGAGAGCAGGAGGCAATCGCCGAGATTGATTTTACGGGCGATTTTTGCGCACATTTCTTTTCGAACCAGCGCATTCAACCGTCGAGCCAGCGTCCCTTCCGGTGCTATGGATTGATGGAACAGAGTCTCCGATGTCAGCAAACCCAGCACACGGTCACCCAAAAACTCGAGCCGTTCATTATCAGATTCGGAGCTGTGACCATCGCCATAAGAGCTGTGGCGAAGGGCGCGCATAATCAGGTACTGGTCTTTGAAGGTGTAGCCGATCCGGCTTTCCAGGGCTTCGACCCGCTTATAACGCTGCGCGTCGAGGACGCTCATCCAATGCCCTTGAAGAAGCGGTCTGTGCGGAAATTAAGCCACGTCCAGGGTTTGAAGATCACGAAGTCCTCATCCACGGAGGCGAGAACAAATTCGGCGCGACCGATAATGTTTTCTGCGGGCACATAACCTGCACCCAGACGCGTCACCGGAACACGCGAGTCGCCAGAAAAATCGCGATTATCCCCCATCATAAAATAATGTCCTGCAGGGACTGTGAAGACGGACGTATTGTCCGAGCCGTTATTCTTGATCCCGTCATAGACCAGATGCGAGCCCTCTTGGCCGGGAAGGCGCTCCTCATAGAGTTCCGCATTGAAAGAGCCTAAAACGCGGCCTGAATTGCGGTGAATATACTCTTCCGTTCGCAGAAGCGTCGCTTCGACAGGTGAGCCGTTGATATTCAGCACACCTTCAATCATCTGGATGCGATCACCGGGCAATCCGACGACGCGTTTAATATAGTTTTGGCGAATGCCGTCCGGACGGAAGACGACCACGTCGCCACGATCAGGTCCCCGCCCGAGTAGACGCCCGTCCACATCGGGAAATGGCAGCGGCAGAGCCGCGTAACGCCCATATCCGACCGAATATTTAGACGTGATAACGTAATCACCCTCCATCAGACCAGGATACATAGATCCTGTCGGGATGGTGAAGGGTTGAAAGATAAAGGTCCGCAGGACAAATGCGATACCCAGCGCCCAGACAATGGTCGAGACAAGCTCCCTAAAGCCGCCCGGTTCCTCAGCTTTCGCTGGCTTTGCTTTCTCTTCGGTTTTGCTTTTTCGCATTAGCATCATCGCGCCCTAGCAGGCAGGTCGCGCTTCCACCACCGCAAAGGCCACAGCGAAATCACGCTCATCAGAGAGGCTGAGGCGGATATGCGCGGTGTGATGGTCTGGCAGGAGAGATTTTAACCGTTCCGAAGCCCCACCGTGAAGCTGCACATCCGGTCGTCCTGAGGCCGCGTTGATGACTTCCACATCGTGCCAAGACAGCGCCCCACTATCCTCTGTCGCCAGAGCCTTAGCCACGGCTTCTTTCGCCGCGAATCGTTTCGCCAAGCACGGAACCGGGTCAGGCCGCGCGAGGCATTTCTCGCGCTCGCCTTCCGTGAACGCCTTGGCCGCAAAACGGTCTGGATGACGTTCAAACAGCTCCCGGATACGGCGAATGTCGCAAATATCGGTCCCGATGCCGACAATCACGCAGCCGCCTCACCCTTTGATTCGCGGGCTTGCGCAATCAGGGCCGCCATATGTTCAATCGCTGGGCCCAGCCCCATGAAGACCGACTCACCGATAATGAAGTGACCGATATTGAGTTCACGCGCTTCTGGGATCGCGGCAATCGGACCAACATTCTCAAAGGTGAGGCCGTGTCCATAATGGACCTCCAATCCGGCGTCATGGGCCATGCGTCCGCCCGCAATCAATTGCTCTAGTAGCTTTGCGGCGAGGTCATCATCGCCATCGTCTAGTGCGTGAGCAAAGGCCCCGGTGTGAAACTCAACGACTTCGGCCTTGGTGCTCGCTGCCGCATCAATCTGATGCGGAAGCGCCTCAATAAAGAGAGATACGCGACACCCGGCCTCCGCCAGTTGCGCAATAATCGGGACCAGCCGATTATGCTGCCCGGCGACATCCAGACCACCCTCTGTCGTCCGTTCTTCGCGTCGCTCCGGGACCAAGCAAGCGGCATGAGGTTTTAGGCGCGAGGCAATTTCGACCATCTCGTCCGTGGCAGCGAGTTCCATGTTCAAGGGGATATTATGTTCATTGCAGAGCGCGGTGAGTCGTTCCATATCCCCATCCGTGATATGGCGGCGATCTTCGCGAAGGTGCGCTGTAATCCCATCTGCGCCAGCTTTGATCGCGACTTTCGCCGCCTCCACCGGGTCAGGATGGGTGCCACCTCGCGCATTGCGGATGGTTGCAACGTGATCGATATTAACGCCGAGGCGGACCGGTTTCACGAGAGGCCTCGACTGCCGGGCTTGATGGCGGGTTGTGATGCCAGTTCTGGCGGCAAGTCTTCCGGATCATAGTCAGGGAAGCGTTTCGCGGCCAAGCTGATCAACGGCACACTGATGTCAGCTTCACCGCCAGAGCGATCAAAGAGGCAACAGCCCGCGACGACTTTACCACCTGCTTTCGTGATAGCTTCAATCGTCTCACGCGATGACAGACCCGTCGTAACAATATCTTCGACCATCAGCACCGTTTGGCCTTCGGTGAGTGTAAAGCCGCGTCGGAGCGTAAATTCTCCACCTTCGCGCTCCATGAACATGGACTCCAGACCCAGCTGGCGCGCCATTTCATAGCCCGGAATCACACCGCCCATGGCGGGAGCGATAATGACATCAGGGAGTGTTCCAAGCGTATCTTTCACCTTGTCGGCCAGAGCCGCACACAGTTTCGCGGTCACAACCGGATTTTTGAAAATCAGCGCTTTTTGCAAGAAGACAGAGCTACGCCGTCCCGACGAGAGAATGAAATGTCCTTCGAGCAGCGCACCCGCACCGCGGAATTCATTCAGTACATCATCCGTTGTCATTGTCATTCGACACATCGCTCCCAAGCAGTGACCGGGTCCGGTCGGCGCCGACCACATAAGGTGAAGTGCGCAAGGCTGCAATGATGGCGACAAGGTGCCGATTGTCACGGACCTCAAGGTCCAGAACCATGTCGAAGAAGGCCGGGCTGCGCTGCAAGGTGCGGATGTTGATCAGGTTCCCAGAATTCTCACCGATAATGCGGGTCACATCGGCCAGCGCGCCCGGAACATGTTCAATTGTCGCTGTGATTCGCGCTGTCGACGCGGTTTCAGAGGCGGCACGACGCCAGGACAGATCGATCCAAGTCTGGCTTTCTTGTCGTTCTAACTCTTCGCAATCAATCGTGTGGACATCAATCCCGCCCTGCGGCGATTGCAGGCCCATAATCCGGTCCCCCGGTATTGGTGAACAACAGGATTTCAGATGCAAACCGACACCCGGACGTAGCCCTTCGCCTTTAATATAGAGCTGAGCCGTGCCATCTTCGATCAGGTCGCGATTGGCCATTTCCTCATCGCGATCCCTGTCCTTCAACGCTGGGAACGCCGATTGAATAAACGCATTCATGGAGAGTTGGCCGCGACCGAGCATCTCGTAAATATCAGACGCTGAGTCGACACCAAGCTTCTTAATCGTGTCTTCCAACGCGCTTTCGCTAAATGTCTGACCCTCACGTGTAAAAGCATGGTCAGCCAGCATCGCACCAATTCGCTGGAATTCTTCCGCCTCACCATCACGCGTCAGACGGCGCAACGCAGACTTAGCCTTGCCCGTCACGACCATGCTTTCCCAGTCCTCAGGCGCTTCGGGTGTGCCGCCGCGGACAATCTTGACCACATCGCCATTTTGTAGCGGCGTTCGTACAGGCATGCGACGGCTATTGATGATGGCTCCCACACAAGTATCGCCCACCTTCGTGTGAACAGCATAGGCAAAATCTAACGCAGTTGCGCCGCGCGGTAGTGAAATCAGGTCGCCTTTAGGCGTAAAAGTAAAAACCTGATCGGCAAACATTTCTAGTTTGGCATGCTCCAGAAACTCCGCAGCATCGCCGGACTGTTCCATCATTTCAACTAGCGGTCGAATGCGCTTCAGCGGATCACCGCCCGCTGCCTTGGCGCTTTCGGGATCGTAAGCGTAAGATTGATCCTTGTAGGCCCAGTGCGCCGCAACACCGCGTTCCGCGACATCTTCCATGCGCTCCGTGCGTATTTGGATTTCAACGCGTCGATTATCCGGCGTGCGAATTGTTGTGTGCAGCGATTGATAGCCATTCGGCTTCGGCACGCTGATGAAATCCCGGAAACGGGCGGGCACAGCACGATAAGTCTGATGCAGCAAGCCGAGTGCACGATAACACTCCTCAACGGAGTTGGTCAGAATGCGAAACGCATAGAGGTCCGCGACTTCGTCAAAGCCAACATTCTGGCGTTGCAGTTTTCGCCAGATCGCGAAGGGGCGCTTTTCACGCCCATAAATGCGCACATCAAATCCCTGCTTATCAAATAGATCGCGCAAGGCCGTCGAGACTTCACTGATCGCTTCGCCTTGCGAACTCCGCCAGTCGTCCAAACGGCGCATAATCCCTTCATAGGCCGCTTCATTCAAGTGTTGAAACGATAGGTTTTCGAGTTCTGAACAAATTCGGTCGACGCCAATACGACGGGCTAGCGGCGCGTAAATTTCCAAGGTTTCACGAGCAATACGCTCTCGTGAGGCTTGCTTGGGATGATATTGTAGGGTGCGCATATTGTGCAGACGATCACAGAGCTTGACTAAGAGCACACGGACATCCTTGCTCATCGCGAGCACGAATTTCTGGAAGTTCTCCGCCTGCGCACGTTCGCGGGAAGCGGAGGGGCTCAGCTCAAGCTGCGACAGCTTCGTCACCCCATCAACAAGCTCCGCAATCTCCGGCGTGAACATCTTAGCTAGGTCATCACGCGTGACGTCGGTATCTTCAATCACATCATGCAGAAGCGCCGTACAGATGGAGGCCACGTCCAGATGAAGGCCTGCCAAAATTCCGGCGACTTCAATGGGATGGGCAAAATAGGGATCGCCCGAGTGACGCTTTTGAGAGCCGTGGGCCTGAACAGTAAAGATATAGGCCTTGTTGATCAGCAACTCATCCGCGGACGGATCATAGGCTTTGACTTTTTCGACCAGCTCATATTGGCGCAGATAGCTCTGTTGCGCACTCTGCGGAGACGGCATTATGGGCGTGTGGTCGTTCACTTAGCCCATATAGAAGGGTGCAAACAAAAAAGCCACTCGGCGAACCCAATGGCTTTAAATTTCAATATGAAAAGAGTGACAGGCTAGAAGCGTGTTGAGCTATCGTTGTCGCGGTCACCTTGCAGGGCACGCAGCAGGTCTGCTTCTGACATTTCCTTGGGCTGGTTGTCGCCATGCTCAAGCGCAAGGACAGGTGCCTGCTCTTCCATCTCTTCTTCTGGCAGATCATCGTCTGTGATGACACGTTGCAGGTTGGATACAAGGCTCTCGCGCAGGTCTTCCAAGTCGAGATTTCCTTCTGCCAATTCACGCAGAGACACAACAGGCGTTTTATCATTGTCGCGATCAACCGTCAGCCCTGCGCCTGCGGAGATATTACGAGAACGGTGTGAGGCGAGAAGAACCAGATCAAAACGATTTGGAATCTTTTCAACGCAATCTTCAACAGTAACGCGGGCCATGGATAACTCTTTAAGGAGTGGAAAACAGTCTCATTACATAGATCACACTGCCCCGGAGTGCAACAAGCGCGGCACAGTCTAATTCAAGGCGTTTCCATGTCCGCAAACAGCTCTGGCGCCGCACCTGATGGATCAGCTTCTTTCGGCAGGTAGCAAGTCACATGGGTGCCCTGCCCCTCAACACTGTCCAGTTCGACCCAGCCGCCATGTTGGTCGATGATCCTTTGCACCAAGGTCAGGCCTAGACCAACACCGCCACGCGAGCTTTGGAAGCTTTCAAAGACGGTCGCTTGTTGATCAATCGGGATACCAACGCCCGTATCTCTGACCCAAAGACGAATACCGCCAGCCGCAGAGCGTTCCGCGCCGAGTTCGATCAGACCGCCCGGCTTCGTGAAGCGAAGCGCATTTGTCAGGAGGTTGTAGAGCACCTGTTTCAACCGCGTCTCATCTGCGCGGACAATGCCAATATCGGGTTTACAAACCAGATCGAGTGTCACGCGCGTGTCATCGGCCTTGGTGGCCACATAATCGATGGCATGATCGAGCAGATCAAAGACGTTCACATCGCCAAGTTCCAGGTCAAGTTTGTCCGCCTGAATGGCGGCAATATCGAGAATATCGTCGATCGCCTTCGCCAAATCTTCCGAGGCGCTCTGAACCGCAAAGACATATTCGCTCTGCTTATCGTTGAGCTCCCCGGCCCCGCCATTTTGCAAGAAGTCGGAATAGCCCGCGATGGTCGTGAGCGGCGTGCGCAGCTGATAGGACACGTGACCCACGAATTCGCTTTTCATCCGATCGGCTTCTTCGAGTGCTTCCGCGCGTTCAACGAGCGCGCGTTCCGTGCGGACTGAGGCGGTCACATCTTCCCAAGCGATGAGCGTCGCCCCATCGGGCAAAGGTCGAGACAACCATTTCAAAATCCGGTCGTCTGACAGGCTGATATCCCCCCCGACTTCGCGACGAATTTCAGGGTTCGGGTCTGTCGACCGCGCCTTTAAATCTGACCAAAACTCGACATTGTGGTAGAGCGGGAGGCACTTTTCGATAATGTCTGAAAAGCGTGGCTTTCCTTTCAAATCCTCGTCCTCAAGCCTCCAGAGCCTTGAAAAGGCGGCATTATAAAGCCGCAAACGACCATCTGTGCCGAAAACGGCGATCCCTTCAGTGAGCTTATCCAGCGTTGCGCGTTGAACATTGATGAGCGTGCCCAATTTGCTCTTCAACGTCATTTTGTCGGTAATGTCAGAGAAAAGAACGCTCAGCCCACCTTCCGCATCACGCATCCGGACGACTCGATAGAGATTGCCGTTGGGCAGGTCCCAAGTCTCTTCCGGCATTTCGGACGGCCAATTAGTGTAGAGATCAAGCTCATCCGCCTTCCATTGGCGATAATCGATCTTTTGCGGCAGCTGCTCTGTCTCCCGCAGCCGATCCAACAGAGACGAATGGCTCGGGCTCGTTTGGAGCCAAGACGGATCGACCTTGAATAGCCGCGTGAAAGCCGGGTTGAAGCTTCGCAGCGTTTTGTCCGCATTAAAGGAGATAATCGCTTCGCCTGTCGCACCAAGCCACGCATTGTACGCTGCCATATGGCTATCGAGCATGCGTTGCAGGGTTTCTGCCTCAGACGCATCCATCGCGATCCCAGCGACGCCGCCGCTAACGGGGAAAAGGTCAATTCGCATCGCCATGCGTTGCCCTGTACCAGTAATGATCGGCCGAACTGAGCGCGTCGCGTCTCCGCTTTCTAGCACATCCATGGCTTCGGACTGGGCTTTTGTATCCAGGTGAAGCTGACGGTCGATCACATCGGTCAAATCACGCCCGCCCACAGCCTTGATGTAAACAGGATTGGCCCAATTAATTTTGCGCGTGCTAGACAAGCGCCAGACCGGATGAGGCGCGCGGCTCATCATTTCAACAAAGGCAACGGGCTCAACTTCTGCCGTCAACTTGGTCATCTCAAAGCGGGAGATCGCCTCCCGTTCGTCTTCCCCCCGGATTGAGGCGTCCTGCAGCCAGAGAACAATCTTCTGTCCGGCCACACGCCCATCGGCTTCGATAATCTTCCCTTCAGGCAGCATGATCGAAGTCGAAAATGACTCGCCCGTTTGACGGAGCGTGACCAGCAAAGTTCTGAGTGTCGGTGGGCGGGATTTATCTGAAACCGTGTCCAAATCAGCCAAGCCCGACAGCACCCGCATCGCCAAATCCTGCTTCGGATCTGGATCAGAAAACCGCAGCATGGAGGCCAACGCAGCTGGGCTCCCAAAAACGCGAGGTTGGCCGAATTCGCCGCCATCGGTAATGCTCTTCGACACATCTTCCCAGACCACAACCAAGCCCGGATAGGCCCCGAAGACGGCATCGTAGCCCCCAATCTGATGATCGAGATCGGTCGCTTTCTGTTTCCAGTGAAGCTCAGATTGGCCCAAGCGTCTGAGAAGCAGCACGACGACAAGGCCCATGACGAGCGCGAGGCCCGTTGCCAAGCTGGTTATGGCCAGGTGGATATCGAAAACCATGAAGGTCACAGTCGATCTGTATTTCCCCTAAACCAAGAAAGCCAAACAGGTTTTCGCTTTTTTCGCGTATCCAGAGCGATAGCCCCGCAAACGCGCAGAGAAAAGGGCAAAGCGCGGCTAAGAAGCCGCTGATTCGATCAGCGCGCAGAGTTCCACCACCGTATCCGAAACGATCTGAGAGTCGCGGGCCTCTGCCATCACCCGAATGACGGGCTCTGTGCCAGACGCTCTGACTAAAACGCGCCCATCATCGCCCAAACGCTCATTAGCCGCAGAAATGGCCTCTTGAACCGATTTGATACCTAGCGGTGATACCCCCTCATACCGCACATTCTTCAGCAATTGAGGAAACGGATCAAAGACGGAAAGGTAGTCTCCACTCTTTTGACCAGACGCGAGAAGACCCGACAGCACCATCAGTGCGGCGAGGCTCCCATCGCCCGTGGGTCCGTAATCGGTCATCAAGAGGTGTCCTGATGGTTCTCCTCCCAGATTGCTGCCCGTCTCACCCATTCGCGCGGCCACATGGCGATCCCCGACTGGGGTGCGCTCAAGGGCTAAATCCAGACCCGACAAATGATGATCCAAACCCAGATTGGACATCACAGTTGAAACGACCCGACCGCTTTTCAGACGACCTTGTGCCTTCCAGTCTGTCGCCAAGCGTGCGATAATCTGATCACCGTCCACAACAGCTCCATGATGATCGACGAGAATGAGGCGATCTGCATCGCCATCGAGCGCAACCCCGATATCAGCATTGTGCACTTTGACAGCAGCAACGAGGGCCTCAGGATAGGTAGACCCACAATCAGCGTTGATATTTCGGCCATCCGGACTCACACCGATCAAAGTCGAAACTGCGTCCAGCCTCTCCAAGACATCTGGTAGAACTTTGAAAGCAGCTCCATTGGCGCAATCAACCGCAACTTTCAATCCCGAGAGTGAGGCTTGCCCTGTCGATTGAAACGCTTCGATCAAGGACACCCCATAAGCATCAGCAATGCTCTCATTATCGCTTACTGACCCAAACTGAGATGCTTTCGGCAGCCCCTCACCCATCGCTTGCTCAATCAGGTCTTCAATGTCGCTTTGGGCTTGATCTGAAATCTTCCTGCCATCGGGCCCAAACAGTTTCACCCCGTTGTCGTGCCACGGATTATGAGAGGCCGTGATAATTAGCCCAAAGTCAGCGTTCAAGTGTGACACACCAAACGCGCAAGCGGGTGTCGGGAGAACGCCAAGATGAGTCACGGAGATCCCCTGCCCTGTGAGGCCTTGTGTCAGCGCGGTTTGAATATCAGGACCCGACTCGCGCGTGTCCCGCGCGACAACAGCCGTTTTGCCAGTACCGAAATAGGCACCGATGGCTTGGGCCATGTGCTCAAGCGCATCCAGCGCGAGCTTGCCTTCGCCCGCGCGGCCCCTGATCCCGTCCGTCCCGAAATAGCGCGCCATATCAGAGCTTATCCGTTCTGTTCTCTAATTTCAGCTGGGTCACGATCTGTTTGACGTCCTGAGAGGCTTCAAGATTGACAACGAGAACCCGGCCTTCGCGGACAATCACGCCGACATTGTCGAGACCCACCAACGTCACTAGCGGACCATCTGTATCGATCAGTCCGCCAAGGCTCCGATGCGCAATGCCGTCACCAAATATGACGGTCTCATCGCCTTTCGCGTGGAGATCCCGATAGGCTGAGAAGCTCCCAATATCCGTCCAGCCGATCTCACACGGTAAGACCGCGCCGTGGGACGTCCGTTCCATCAGCGCGATATCAACAGGCTCTGATTTGCACTGCGCAAAAGTGGCAGGATCGAGGTCGATTTGCTTATCGACTTTGGTGGCTCGTTCATAAGACTGCTTCGCGGGTTCCGCGCAGTCTGGCGACAGGTTCAGCATGTCCTCAATGACGGTCGCCGGATTGAAGAGAAAGATACCGCTATTCCAATGGTAAGCGCCGCTGTCCAGATAGTCTTTTGCCGTCGCCTCATCCGGCTTTTCCCGGAAGCTCTCGATCTCGTAGATACCGTCCGCTATCTCGTCGCCCTGCTGAATATATCCAAAGCCCGTCGCCGGATGATCCGGTTTCATCCCAAAAGTCACATGTCGCCCGGATTGCGCCACGTCTGCAGCCGTTCGTATCGCCTCTCGGAAAACGTCGGGCTTTTCAATCACATGATCTGCCGCAGCCAGTAAAAGCAGCGTATCAGGTCCATAGTCCAACGCATGAAGCGCAGCGACCATGGCACAGGGCCCAGTATTGCGACCCTCTGGCTCGACAATGATGGCGCTATAGTCTGAAATCTGTTCCTTGATCAGATCCACATGCGACGCGTTACAAAGGAATGCTGGTGGTAGAAACCCGTCTGCTGTCGTGCGCGCGGCTGTGTCTTGGATCATGGTACGCTCGCCCGCCAAGGGCAGGAACTGTTTGGCGATCGATTGCCGTGACATCGGCCAAAGGCGACTGCCCGCACCGCCACTCATGATAACAGGTAGGATTTTCATGAGCGGCTCTTAACCGCCAAGTGTCACTTCGCCTAGACGATATCGAATAAGAACCCGACAATCAGAGAGACCCCCATTTGCTGGCGGCTCAAACGTCCAATTTTTGGCGGCTCTGACCGCTGAGGATGCGAACAGGCCTTCGGGTAATTCACGCTCTGCTTCAACATCGGCGATGTTGCCGTCTGCCCCCACATCGAGACGCAAAAGCACCCATCCCTGTCGTCCTGTGCGAAACGCGCGGCGTGGATAGGGCGGCAGTGTCAGATCAATGGCCGCCAGGGCCTCACCGCCGATGCAATCGTCGGGATCGGCATAGCCTTTCACATAAGGGTCAGGCGGGTACTCGCTGAGCGGCATAAAGACGTCAGTTGTGCCACAAGCTGTCAGTATTGCTGCAAAGATGCAGAGAAGGAGAACCCTCATTCGCCTTCGCCAAACCGATCTTCGACCAGTTCGCTCAGCGCCGCGATCACGGGCTGCGCCTGCTCGCCCTGCGCCGTGATTGTGATTTTCTCACCGCAGGCCGCACCCAACAAGAGCAATTCCATCACACTGTCGGCCTCAACCGTCTCTGCGCAGACATCATTATGACTTTTGATCCAGACGCGCGCATCAAACTGCCCGACAACATCCATGACTTTGTTGGACGCACGGGCGTGGAGGCCGCGCATATTGCGTAACATCAGCGTTGCGCTCGCTGTCGGCAGATCGCCAGCGTCCGGAATACCGCACCCAAGGCTCATCAGCCTTCACCCGCCAGAATACGGGATGCGATGGCAATGTAACGCTGCCCGGCTTCTTTAGCCTTTTGGGAAGCTTCTGAGAGCGTTGCGGTTCTGCGAGCCTCTGCCAGCTTGATCAACATGGGCAGGTTGACTCCCGCCAGAACCTCAACCTTGTCCTCACGCAGCATGGAAATGGCGAGGTTGGAGGGAGTACCACCAAACATATCTGTCAGCAGAATGACACCTTTGCCAGCATCAACTTTTTCCACGGATTTGCGAATATCATCTCGCCGACGCTCGATATCGTCATCAGGGCCGATACAGATCGTATCGATGGCCTCTTGCGGCCCGACAACGTGCTCTGTGGCCCGCTTCAGCTCAATGGCGAGATCGCCATGTGTGACGATGACCAAACCAATCATAGGGTCGCCTGTTTCTGCATCCGTCGCGTAAAACCGGATTTTTCGATGGCGTAAAGTGCTTTTTGTCGCTGTTCGACCATCGTCTGCACATTCATGACAGACTGTGGCATAATATCATCGCTTGCGGCGTGACTGTGAGGGGCTGTTTCCCTCGGTTTGGCGAGGCAATTCGACCGTGAACTGCGCACCCAGCCGATTTCCGTCTTCATCTGTTAGGTTATCCGCCCAAATTCGTCCCTTATGAGCGGTCATGATTTGGCGGCAGATGGCAAGCCCCAAGCCGGAATGGGACCCGAAAGTCGCGCCAGACGGGCGTTCTGTGTAGAAGCGATCAAACACGGTTTCGAGATTATCCTCTGGAATGCCAGGACCTTCGTCACTCACGGTAATGGTCACGTGGCTGTCCGTCGCGGTCGCGCCCACACGCACAGTTCCGTTTTCAGGTGAGAATGTGACGGCATTATCGATCAGATTGCGAAGGACTTGGGCAAACGGAGTCTCAAAGGCCCGAATGAAAGCAGGTTCTGACAGGTCACTAACATCTTTAATGGTCAGGTTCCCATCCGCCTGAGTCTGTTCGTAAAAAGTGACGATATTGGCAACAATCTCCCCCACGTCTAATATCTGAGCCGTGTCCCGCGCCAGATTGGCGTCGACTTTCGACGCATCGCTAATATCCGTAATCAAGCGACTCATACGCGAGACGTCCTGTTGGATAATCGCGATCAGTTTCTCCCGATCCTCATCTGTTTTGGCGACTCGCAGCGTGTCTGAGGCTGACCGAAGTGAGGTCAGTGGGTTCTTGATTTCATGGGCTACATCAGCGGCGAAGTTGGCGATGTCATCGACGCGCATGTAAAGCCCGCGAGTCATATCTCGTATTACGACCGACAAATCACCAATTTCATCCCGCCGATAAGACAGATCCGGGATCGAATCATAGTCTTGCGGGTTACGCGCCACGCGGTCTGCTGAGCGTGCCAAACGTCGCATGGGTATAGTGATAAAGAGGATCAAAGCCAGTGATGACAGGAGCGCCATCAATAAGGCCAGACCAATA
>JBCBGR010000031.1:0-14908 GCA_038526555.1 Pseudomonadota bacterium | reverse complement strand
TCTGCTATCGCTCATTCCTCTAGTATGGCGCGCGATTGAAGGGGCTGAAGCAGGGGTCTTTCTACCCCATAGTCTTAGTATAAATCTCGAAATCGAATTCTGACCGATTGAGATAGCGAAAATCAAAGTCAGTCCAGAAATTACAGCAAAATATGTAGGTAGAAAGACCCCTGCTTCAGCCCCTTCAATCGCGCGCCATACTAGAGGAATGAGCGATAGCAGAACGAGACCGGCGACTTTTACCTTTATTGCTGGATACGTCCGCAACTTCATGAGGGCGCCTCAAGTGAGGCCAATACATCACCGACCAAAAGTGACCCACGCGCAAGAAACTCAAAATCGATATGATCAACGATGTCTTGTGCAGAGTGATAATGTGGGTTGAGATCGCCCGACGATACTTCTTCACCCAGACAAATGGCATCAATCCCAAGGTCTCTGAAGGGAATGTGATCGGATGAGTTAAACCGAACGAATCTAAGCTCCATCGCCCAGTCGTTCGCAGCGCGTAGGTAGGCTGGCCTTAGGTTATCAGGAACCTCAACCTCCAGCGTCCGATTTTCATTTCCATCATACCCAATCATATCGACATTGTGCATCGAATGAATTGTAAGATCACGGTCCAACAAATATTGCGCAAATGTCTTGCTACCAGGACCAAGGTCGTCTTCCTCTTGGTCAAAGAAGACGAAGATATAGTTGATGGATCGGGAGGACTGATTGGAAATCCGTTCTGCAACGGTAAGAAGAGTGGAGACACCTGATGCGTTATCGTCTGCCCCGGGACTACCCTCGGCGGTGTCGTAATGTGCCCCGACGATCACGTAGTGATCAGAGTGGCGGGTTGCTTTAATTTCTACGTAGATGTTTACCCCACGCATCGGCGGTAAAAAGAGATCCAGGACTGGGTGTATATTCGGATGGGCATATTCATGCCGTTTTACGTCGAGACCAAGCTCATGCAGTCGCTCCTCAAGAAAATCAGCAGCGGCTTGTCGCTCAGCCCGCGAACTCCGTGGACCCAGTCTTTGAGAGTGTTCCCCATCTACGGCACCTGTGAAGGTGCTAATAAATGACTCATGCCGTTCTATTTCAGTGGCAAGCTGGGCCATACTATTCTGCGGAGTGCAGAATTGGACAATGATCGCAAGTAGGAGAGTTCTCATGAACATTTTTGGGTCCTATCCTACTACGACATTAACTGTTTCTCGAAACGATAGAAGACTAAGGTCAAGTTGCAAAGAAAATGATGCTAACGACTTACTCTGTCGCTTAGCATTACGCTTGAATCCCAGTCGGCGAATACTCAGCGACCGTTTTTGGGCGACTTCCGCCCCTCACCCCAGAGACCGTTCTGAGGCGAATTTAAGACGCTCATACCTTACCCAGAACAGTCGCCCAACTATTTAAATGTCTCTCTTGCTGTCAATGCTGTATCTGGAAAGTCAGAGAAAAGTCCATCGACACCGAGGTTCATGAAATGGGTGAGTTCGTCTTTTGAATTTCCTCGGAATTGTGGGGTGACATCGTCATCTCGGAAAGTCCACGTATGAACGGGGAGGCCCATTGCATGTGCGTCTTCAAGCAATCCTGTTGATGCGCCCTGATCATCAATCAACATGAGTTTGTAGGGCCCGATGCCATCTGCAAAGCCCGCGATCTCTTCTATCGACAGGGAGAGAGGCTGCCACAAGAGATAGATCAGGCGGATATCTGTTTTCTCGCTCAGGCGGCGCAGGTTTTCCGTTTCAAAGGACTGGATAAAGACGGGGTCATCCGCACCGTCAAATCCGAATTGGGCCAGACTATCCAGCAGAGCTGTGTCGAAGGACAGATCTAGAGCTTCGAGGGCGTCGGGCTGTTTGGTTTCGGGGTAAATGCCAATGCGACGCCCCGTCTCTTCTGAACGCCGGGTGACAAGCTCCAACACTTCGTCAAAGGTCGGGATCTCGTACAGGCCATCAAATTCTGTGGGGCGGCCAGCTTTGACTTGTTTTGCCCGCAGGGTTTTGATCTCGGCCAGAGTGAAATCCTCGACGAACCAGTCGGCACCGTCATGGCCGGGTTTTACAGTTTTTCGATCGGCAAATTCAGGGTGATCTGCCACGTCGGTTGAGTCAGAGAGATAGCGATCATGGCGAACCACGAGTTCACCGTCTTTTGTGATCACAAGGTCGGGTTCGATAAAGTCAGCGCCCATCTCGATGGCGAGGTCATAGGCCTCCAGCGTATGCTCAGGTAGGTAGCCGCTGGCCCCCCGATGCGCGATAACAAGCGGCGCATTGCCGTCGAGCGTATTCCATTGCGCCGCCTCTGTCTTAGCATCTATTTGTGGCTTTTCCTCTCCGACGGAACAGGCGCTCAATAGGCTAAGCAATCCGATAATGCTTATCTCAAACGGTCTAATATTTCGCATGACCATCACTCTATATCCTGAACACGCCATATCTTAGCTTGTCCTGGTCCTTCAAATTCATGCCATCGTTACACAGCTGTCAATTTCTTCCGATAGCATGCGAAGCTACTGTTTATCTAATCCGGAAAGCCGCAAATATGGCGCGTTCAAAGTTTTTTCTCATAATCTCTGTTCTACCTGCTGTCGCCCTATTTTCGGGATGCGCGCAGACTGCGGATGTCACATCGACGATCAAATCGACGACTGTATCGTCACAGGCAGATAGAGATGGACCCACCCACATCATCCTAATGGTCTCAGATGGTATTGGGTTTAATGGCTGGCTCGCGACGGATTATTATCAAGGATTGGCCGGGACGCAGTCTTACCAAACCCAGCGCCCAGATGGGACCCAGCCTTTCGTTTATGGTATGACCCATGATGCGCTGAACTTTGTGAATGCGTCGGGCGATATGATTACGCGACGTGAAGATTCAGCCTTAGCTGTGGGCGCGGTCGAGCAAGGCTATGACCCAACCACCCGCTGGGACGTGTTGCAAAATGGATTTACGAACGATTTCGCGCCCCTGAATGCGCCCTATACGAGCTATACGGATAGCGCCGCCGCAGGCACGGCTCTGATGGCCGGTCGGAAGACATCCAATGGTCGGATCAATATGGATTGGACCGGTGAGGTCCGATTTAAAACCATCGGTCAAATTGCCATGGATGAAGGTCTCTCAGCCGGGGCTGTCGCGTCCGTCATGGCGTCTCATGCGACGCCCGCTTCTGTCATTGCTCACAATGAAGCCAGAGGGAATTACGAGGAGATTTTCAATGAAATGGTCGCGAGCGATCTGGATGTCATTATGGGAGGCGGTCACCCGCTTTATGACCATAGTGGGAATGCGGTTGAGCCTGAGAATGATGACACTTACGAGTATGTGGGTGGCTCAGACACGCTGACAGCGCTGACCAGCGAAGCGGGTCTCAACAGCTTTACATTCATTGATGCCAAAACAGATTTTGAGGCGCTGGCCAGCGGCGCCCTCGCACCAGAGCGCGTTGTCGGTATCGCCCGCACAGCCTCGACACTCCAAGCCCGCCGTGAAGGGTTGGGCGCTGCGGATACACCGTCTGGAATGGCATTTAATCCGGATGTGCCAGATCTCGCGACGATGAGCCTCGGCGCCTTGAATGTCCTCAGCCAAGATGAGGATGGCTTCTTCCTCATGATTGAAGGCGGCGCGGTGGATTGGATGGGTCACGCCAACAACATGCCACGTTTCATTGAAGAACAAATCGATTTTAATCTGGCCATTGATGCCGTCATTGACTGGGTGGAAGAGAATTCAAGCTGGGACGAGACTTTGCTGATTATCACAGCTGATCATGAGACGGGCGGCATCTGGGGTGAAGGCACCTGGCTCAATAGCCAAGGCGGGGCTGTCGCCTCCAACCCGTTGGACCCAGACGCTGTTGCTACGGCGCGCTTTAATCCATCGGAAGATATCTTCCGCGCATTCTTGCCCGTCCAAGACCGGGGCGCCGGCAATATGCCGGGCTATCAATTCGCGTCAGGCAACCATACGAATGAACTCGTGCCGCTCTGGGCATTGGGCAAAGGCGCAGAGCGCTTTGAAGAGTTCACGCGGACCGATATGAATGCGGCTGAGCTCTGGGGTGAAACCTATGGCTGGAACGGCCGGATTGTTGACAACACGGACGTGTTTTACGTGATGAAAGACACAGTCTTGGCCAAAGACTAAAACGCCCCATCATTGGAATAACACGTGGTGCATCATGCCGCGTGTTGGTTGGAATCTGGGCGAGCTGAGAAACACGGTCAAATGAAAAACGGGGCCAATAGCCCCGTTAAACGCTTGATCGTTATAAACGTCTGGCAGAGCCAGCGCATTAGTTCTTCAAAAGCGCCGCCCGGATGGTTTTGAGTTCCGCGTCCGTCACCTCCAGCTCGGTCTGAATGAAGTTCATGGGCGAGCCGTAATTGTCATCCAGATAATCGAATGTCGTTTGGATGTAGCGCGGATCAGACCGCATCAGAGGCGCCAGAACCTCTCTCGGAATCTGGCGAAGAAATGCGTAAGGGTCCTCTCCAGCTGCCTCTTCGGGTTCCTGGGTAAACTCGGCCATGTAATCGACATAGGTCTCAGACAGAGCATAGTCAGCGATCACTGTGTCGCGCGGAACGCCGAGTGCTGTTAGCACAAGCGCCGCCGCAGTTCCCGCGCGGTCTTTTCCCGCAGAGCAGTTAAAGCTGAGCGGCACGTTCCCTTTCGCCATTTGATCAAACATTTCCGTGTAAGCAGGCGTCTGATCTCGCAGAATTTTGGGGTAGTGATCGGCCATGAAGGTTGCCACAGACTCGGGTGTCGCATTCGGGTCCATCAAGGCACGACCAAACTCTTCCGAACCCGACCCATCGGGATCAGGGAAGGTAATATAGTCTGCGGCCCCGGCCTGCCAGTTTGTCGGTTCTTGTTCCCGTTCGTCTGACGCCCTGAAATCGCAAAGTGTTTTGATCCCCAGGTCTGAAAGATAGCGATAATCCGCTGCTGTTAACTCGGACATGCGACCGGACCGGAAGACTTTACCCCACTTGACGGTGCGGCCATCTGTGGTCTCGTAACCGCCCATATCGCGGAAATTCCGTCCGCCCTCCAAGGGCAGGAGTCGTGTCGCCGCAACCATGGCCTCACCGCCTTCAGGGGTGATCCGGAAATAGCGGCGGCCATCGCGATTAGGCGCTGTCCAAGCTGCGGCGCCACCGGAGAAAGGTCCGATCATTTCGCCGCTGCCGGCAGGTGCGTCAGCCGCGTCCAAAATCTCAACACTGACAGGCGTTGCAGCAGGGCTCACCTCCCATGAGAGCTGATACTCTAAATTGGACGCCCCATTGACAACTTCGACAGATGCCAGCTCGACATTGACGACGGCCTCCTCAGCAGGTGTTTCCGCGACACTCTCCGCCTGTGTGGTCTCACCTGCCGTGCACGCGCCAACAAAAAGCAGGCTTGCACTTAAAAGAAGAAATTTGCGCATTAGTAGTCCACCCGGATGCTGGCGACCCAGCGACGGCCAAAGCCCTCAACCTGGTTCGGGGTTGCGATCGTGTTGATAAAGCGGACATCCCGTTCGTCCGTCAGGTTATTACCGTTGAGCGCCAGTGATACACGCGCGCCGCCAAAGGTGCGGGGGATCACATAGCGCAGCGAGGCGTCGACGCGTTCTGTCTCTGCCCAAAATTCGGTTAGACTGTCGTTCTCGGTCGTGGAGAGCCAGTCATCACGGTATTGGTAGTTGATACGAGCCGAAATGCCGAACTTCTCCCAGAAGAGAGAGGCGTTGAAGATCGTATCTGACGTTCCCGGTAGTGAGAATGTCTGATTGCCCAGCGTCGGTGCTGTAAATTCGCTGTCGATCAAGGTCAGGTTGAAGCTGGTCCCGAATCCATCAAAGGGCGAGGGTAGCAGGTCTTCCGCAGTGCCGAGGAAGTTAAGCTCCAAGCCCGTGATCGATCCGTCTTCGCCGTTGAAGAAGGAGTTGAACGTTGTCGGCGTTCCTGGTGCAATCAATCCTGGCGCAAAGAGGGATCCATCAACCGTATCGCTGCCCGGATAGATCACATTATCAATTTCGCGGTGATAGGCCCCAATGGACAGAAGGCTGGCAGGCGCAAAATACCATTCCAGCGATGCTTCGATGCCGTAGCTTTCTTCCGGATCAAGCGTCGGGTTGCCCCCGCTCACTTCCAGCGTAATCGGGTCCACACTTTGTGAGGCGCGGGCTTCGCCATAAGTGGGGCGAGAAAGCCCGGATGAGCCAGACAATCTGAGTTTCAGCTCATCCGTCAGATCGATGTTCGCGTGAATGGACGGCAGAAAATTCGTATAATCATTTTCTGCATCGACGGCTGAAGTGGTCCCGTCATCATTGAGAAGCGTTCCGGATGACGTAAAGTCGGTTTGTTCAAGCCGAATACCGTAAACGAGGTTGCCCCAATCGAACTCTGTCGTGCCTTTTGCGTAGACGGCAATAATGTCTTCTTCGATCCCGATCAGACTATCGTCGTCAAAGGTGAATGAGCGATCAGCAGCCGCATCCCATGCATCATCAAGCGCCTGGTTATCAAAATTCAAACCGCCAATTGTATTGAAGAAGTCTGAGTCCCACGGCTCGCTGGTCACGAAGTCGGCAATATTCACAGACGCGGGGAAGCCACCGAAGACCAGCGTATTACCGCCTATAGCTTCGCGCGTGTCGTATTGGCCCCCAAAAGCGATTTCGGTGGGAAGACCGCCAAGCTCGATTTCTTTCGAAAGATCGCCTTTGATCTTCCACGCTTCGGTATCGATCGCATTGGCGAAGATCAGACCGAAATTAGCCGGAAAGTTGAGCGTATTGACGTCAATGTCAGTGCCATTCTGACCTGCTAAGGTCGGGACAAAGCCAGGGTTCTGGATGTCTCTGACGTCGACACCGCCCCCAATCACACCGCCCGCGCTAAAGGGAATAGGCAAGAAGGTTTCGTTCTCGGTTTCTGTATAATTCAGACGGCCAGATACCGTCCAATCGCCATGTGTGCCATCATAGCCGAGCGTGTTGGTGAAGGTCGAATTATTGTAGATACCATCTTCGAGAAGGCGTGTGACGATCACAGTTGGAACGTAAGCTGTACCGCCCAGAGGGACTGGCTGGGTCAGGTCAAAATCGAATTGATTCCGTTCTTCCCGATCAATGAATTCGGAGAAGAGTGTGGAGACAAATATCCGATTGTCCTCAGTGGGTTGGAATTCGATCCGGCCACCATAGGCATTATCTTCGCGTTCGCCCCGATAGGATCGGAAATCGAGATTGACGACAGCATCATCTGTGCCGTCTCCATTGGTGTCCGCATACTCATACTCGCGGTTATCTGTGATCCGACCGCGCAAATTATGGGACCCGAAAGCGACAAAGCCGAACGTGTCATTGGAGAATGACACACGCCCATTGAACTTATCAATGCCTTGGTCGCCCAGTTCCTGTCGTCCTTGGCCCGCTTCGGCAGACAAGCCCCATCCTGCCCGGTCAAACGGTTTAAAGGTTTCGATATTGACGAAACCAACCGTCGCTTCGCCCGGCATGTCTGCCGTGATCGCTTTGTTGATCTCGATTTTAGAGGTGATCACTGACGGGAACGCATCAAAGCGGGGTGTGCGACCGTCTTCCGCACCCAGAACATCAATCCCGTCAAACGCAATTTTTGTGTAACGGAACGGCGCGCCTCGGAAGTTGATGAAGCGTGCCTGACCTTGATCCCGTTCAATCGCGAGACCTGGTACGCGTCCGAGACTGTCTGCCAGGTTTTGATCCGGGAAACGACCGATTGTATCGGCTGAGATAATATCGACAATATTATCCGCATTCTGTTTCGCCAGAATAGCAGCAGCCTGACTATCCCGGATGAGCGCACCGGTGACAACGATCTCGTCATCATTATCAGCACTCGTTTGTGCCACAGCTGTCATGGCCAAAGGCGAAAGGCTCAACGCCAAAGCAAGGCGCAGCGAAAGACGTTTCATGGATTCCCTCCCAAATTTGGAGGGCGATTGGCAGTTAAAGTTGACGGCTCAAAAACGCAGAGATGACAAATTTCAGCGGAATCGGTAATGGATATGTTAACGAAATGTTAAAAACAGATCGCCCTCGAAATAAAAGGTCATTGAATTCAGTAAGTTAACCCTCGAGATTCTCTCCGCTCTTAAAAACACACTCCCATGACCGTTATTTGAATGATTTGTTGAACTACAATGAAGGTCGTGTTCGCATCAAACTTTCGTCACTCCAATCAATAAATCTGAGCGTCCGTTTTTGGGCGTTTGCAGCCTCTGCTCGTGAGCGCGTGTTCCTCGTAGTTTTCCCAAAATAAGGACTGGACTTCTTCCTCAAAGGAAGCGGTAGTGTTGTTGCGGCCCCACCTTCGGGCCTTGTCTCAGTAGCAGCGCGCATAGGGCGCGCTGATTACTGGAGACACAATCATGACATCCAATCTTAGCAAACAATTAACTTCGGAAACGGCCTCCCTCTCGCCCCCGCGCGAGGGAACCAAGCAAGCCAAGCTTGTCAGCATGCTCTCTCGCAAGAGCGGCGTCACTCTCGAGAAAGCCGCCGAGGCCTTAGGCTGGCAGAAGCACACGACCAGCGCGACGATGACGGGCTTGCGCAAACGTGGCTACGTAATCAACCGAGAACCCCGTGACGGGAAGCCAAGTGTCTACCGCATCAAGGCTGAGGCATAGCGATGAATGCGCCATTCGCGTCCCTCAACGACCTGTCCCGCCCAGAGCTTCTGACACTCTGGCACCGACACTACCCTAATGCGCCCTTCAAGGGCGCCCGGAACACAACGCTGATCCGAGGGATCAGCTACTCAGAGCAGGTCAGGTTACACGGTGGTTTGAAGGTTTCCACCAAGCGCAAACTTCTCAAGATCGCGAAAGGACTTAATTCAGATCTTACCTCTGCACCGGTTGGGACTGGTAAACCTCCACCGCCAAAGATCCAACTCGGAACCCAGATCGTCCGGGAATGGAACGGCAAGACCTACACAGTCCTCTGCACGGATCAGGGCTTTGTCATGAATGGTGTGACCTACGGTTCGCTCTCTTCCATCGCCAAAGCCATCACCGGGACCAACTGGTCAGGTCCGCGCTTCTTCGGGGTGAGGGGATAGGCTCAAGGGAAAGCGTTGATATGAAGACCTCAGCCTCATCCACGCTTAGATGTGCCGTTTATACCCGTAAGTCTCATGAAGATGGCCTAGACCAAGACTTCAACTCTCTGGATGCTCAAACGGAAGCCTGTCAGGCTTATATCCTCTATCAAGCAGGACTTGGCTGGCAGTTGAGAGACGGAGACTATCGCGATGCCGGTATCTCTGGCGGTCATATGGATCGACCTGGCTTGAAGCGCCTCATCGCAGACATAGAAGCCGGACTGATCGATGTGGTGGTTGTCTATAAGGTGGATCGCCTGACACGGTCCCTATCTGACTTCTCTCGTCTCGTGGAGACCTTCGATCAACATCAGGTCTCCTTCGTCTCCGTTACCCAAGCCTTCAACACGACAACCTCCATGGGACGGCTAACACTCAATGTCCTGCTCTCCTTCGCCCAGTTCGAACGGGAGGTGACAGCCGAGCGCATTCGGGACAAGATCGCGGCCTCTAAAGCCAAGGGGATGTGGATGGGAGGCTTGGTCCCGCTCGGCTACCGAAGTGAGAACCGGAAGCTCGTTATCGAGGAGGGGGGAGAAGAGCGCCCAGAGGGGGGGGAGGCCGAGACGATCAGCGCTATCTTCTCCCTCTATCTTAAACACAAATCAGTCCGAAGGGTCAAAGAAGCGCTGGATAGGGGAGGCGCCATATCAAAGAGGAGGGTGACAAAGACGGGTAAGGTCTCAGGCGGCAAGCCCTTCTTCAGGGGCCACATCTACACCATCCTGAAGAACCCAGTCTACATTGGGAAGATCGTTCACAAGGGCGAAGTCTATGAGGGCGAGCACAGTCCCATCATCGACCAAGAGACCTGGGACCGGACACAGGCACTCCTAGAGAAAAACGCTCCCAATAGAACGACAAGACGCAACACCAAATCGACAGCCCTACTCGCAGGCCTCTTAGAAGATGCGGATGGTCATCCGCTTGTCCCTCAGGCCTGCACCACACGCGGTGTGAAGTATCATTACTATGTCAGCCGGAAGCTGAAGACCGGAGATGTGGATAGTGGGTGGCGACTGATACGGGATACAATCGAATCGACTGTCCTCACAATCCTGAAGGATCACCTCACAGACGATCTGAAGCTGTCTCGGCTTCTACAGCTGGATCAGATCGATGTTACGGCGAGGCGTACCATCATGCAGGCTTCGAAGGGATTGGCGGCGGCATTAGCAAAGCCCACCCAAGAGCTGATGCATCAGCTGGTAGAACGGATTGTCCTGACCACAATCAGCGTAACCATCCAGCTCTCGAAGGAGGGTCTGCTCTTCCATCTACCGATTGACGAAGAGCCTGAGAGTTGGGAGCAGAACCACCTCTCCATCGAAGAAGACATTGTCCTCCGAAGACGAGGACAAGAGACGAAGCTGGTTCTCGGAGGAAAGCACGAACCTGCTTCCAATCCGGATGAGACACTGATCCAACTAATCGCCCGCGCCACGCTGCTCCGAGAGCAGTTGGAGACAGGTGAGATCTTATCCCTCGCTGAGTTCGCGGAAGCGCAAGACCTCGATCCCAGCAATATGAACAAGCTTGTTCCCCTGGGATATCTGGCACCCAGCATCGTCGAAGACATTCTGGAAGGTCGTCAGCCAGAGCATCTATCGAGTCGCTCGCTTCAACGCATGGCAGATCTTCCCTTCGACTGGGACGCCCAGCGCCATCATCTGGGCATGCACTTAGCATCACCACACTGAACCAAAGGGTCACCGAAAAGCCTCTGTGAGACTGTCTCGAGAAATTGCCCGAGAATGGTCGATATCAAGAGACTTTTGGACGTAGGATCAGTCTCGGAAACCGCTAAGCTCCTGAAACTACACAGTAGTTCCGTATATGCCGACAGTGGGGTGTTTGTCTGAGAAAGGACTGGTGGAGCCAAGGGGAGTCGAACCCCTGACCTCTTGCATGCCATGCAAGCGCTCTACCAACTGAGCTATGGCCCCATGATCCCATCAACGATATGCTGGGTGGGTCAGTCCTTGTGGCCGGGTCTCACTCCCGACAGGCGGCGCGTCATAAAGGGACGCCGCCGGGGGCGTCAAGCGGCGGATGCCGCTTTTGCCCAATTCAATCAGTTATGAGTTTTAAGTGTCGAGCTCGATGTCCTCATCGTCGTCGTCATCGTCATCTGCACCTGGCGGAAGCTCATCGGCGTCATCATCATCGACGAGGGCGGCGTCTTCATCTTCGTCGTCATCGATATTGTCGAGGTCGGGATTCTCTTCATCGTCACCGCCGCCGCCGATGATCTGCGCGTCGTCACCGTCGAGCTCCAGCTCTTTGGCTTCGACTTCTTCTTCGTCAATATCATCCTCGTCAATCTCGGCCGGATCGAGGTTTTCGTCCTCATCGTCTTCTGGATCAGGTTTGGAGGATTTCATCTCTGAAGCCGGGACAAGACCCTGTTGGTCTAGCACGGCCGGATCGAAGGTCGATGCACAGATCGGACAGACGATCGGATCATTGTTCAGGTCATAGAATTTTGACCCGCATTCCGGACAGGCGCGCTTGGTGCCGAGCTTTTCGGCGCGCTTTTCTTTTTTGCTTTTCGCTGCAGCCATGGTGGACTTGCCTTACGATTTTTGTGTGGCCGCTCATCACCGGGGTTGCGGTTTGAACGGGTGGGCCTTACGGCCCGCATAAACTGAATTTGCGGGTCTTTAACCGCCCCGCTTCCTCTGTCAACTCGCCCTAAGCAATAGACACGCAGCTAAGACATATCGCCCCTAAGACACACCTATGAGCCGCAAACCCGCCCAAAGTCAAAAATCTCCTGCCCTGACAGGCCGCATTCGCGCGCCGGGTGATAAATCGATTTCACACCGTTCGCTTATACTGGGAGCTTTGGCCGAAGGGCGAACTACGGTCTCTGGCCTGCTGGAAGGGGCCGACATTCTGTCCACGGCAGAGGCGATGCGTGCGCTGGGAGCGATCGTCGAGCAAACCGGCAAGGGCACTTGGGCGGTTGAGGGCGTTGGCGCGGCTGGTTTGCGCTCGCCTGAGGCGGTCGTTGATTGCGGGAATGCGGGCACAGGCGTGCGCCTCATTATGGGCGCAGCCAGTGCCTATGCGTTGGAGGCGACCTTTATAGGTGATGAGAGTTTGCGTTCCCGCCCGATGAACCGTGTGCTCGATCCGTTGCGGCAGATGGGCATTGAGGCGAGGGCGCAAGAGGGTGGGCGCTTACCGTGTACAATAAGATCAAACGGGTCCCTCAAACCGATTGATTATCAACCCCCGAAAGCCTCAGCACAGGTGAAGAGCTGCATCCTTTTAGCGGGGTTAGGCGCGACGGGGCGCACCACGGTCAGAGAACTTCACCCGACTCGTGATCACACAGAGACGATGCTGGAAGCTTTTGGGGTTCCTGTGCAGCATGACGGGAATGACGTCTCTATCGAAGGTCCAGCGCGATTAACGGCGACCCATGTGGATGTGCCGGGCGATCCCAGTAGTGCCGCCTTTGCCATCGTCGCTGGGTTGATTGTACCGGGATCAGATTTGGTTGTGGAAGGCGTGATGCTCAATCCTCGGCGCACGGCGCTCTTCGATGCACTCAAAGCAATGGGCGCTGATCTAAGCTTTGAGAATGAGCAGCCCACGGGCGGCGGAGAGACTGTGGCGGATATTCGGGCGCGCTACTCTCGGCTCAAAGGGATTGTCGTTGATCCGTCCCGTGCGGCGGATATGATTGATGAATATCCGATCCTTGCTGTCGCTGCCTCGGTGGCTGATGGCGAGACCGTGATGAACGGCATTCATGAGCTCCGGGTCAAGGAAAGTGACCGGATCGCAGCGACTGTTGCGCTTCTTCGCTCCAACAGCGTCGCTGTGGATGAACGTGAAGACGGCATGACGGTGGTCGGTGGAGGCGTTTACGGAGGAGGTCTCGTGACGACCCACCATGATCACCGGATTGCCATGAGCGCGCTGGTCTTGGGTCTAATCGCGGATCAGCCCGTGACCGTCGATGACGCGACCATGATCGGCACCAGTTACCCTGACTTTTTCGACCATATGCAAAGCCTTGGGGCGAATGTTTCGGCTATGCCTGAATAAAAGGGCAGTCATGCTATTGTCGTATAGCCCAGCCCATTGAGTTTGCGCCCCAGCCCCCGTAAAGCGCGGTCCACGATTTAATTCCTCTTCGGAGACTGTTTCATGTCTGAAACCTATGACGTCATTATCATTGGCGGTGGCCCTGGTGGCTATAATTGCGCGATCCGTTGTGGTCAGTTGGGCCTTAAAGTGGCGTGTATTGAAACTCGCGAAACATTAGGCGGAACCTGCCTGAATGTCGGCTGTATACCGTCGAAGGCGCTGCTCCATGCGACCGAGCTCTATGAGTCTGCGGAGAAAGAATTTGAGTCCATGGGCATGACGGCGAAAGTCAGCGCCGATGTTCCGAAAATGATCGAGAAAAAAGGCGAGGTCGTGGACGGCCTGACCAAAGGTGTCGAATTCCTGTTTAGGAAGAACAAAGTCGATCACATTCACGGTTTCGGCAAGATTGTTGGAAAAGGTAAAGTCGACGTCGATGGCACAGTTTACGAGACTAAGAATATCGTCATCGCGACGGGGTCCGAAGTGGCTTCCCTGCCTTTCATTGAGATTGATGAGAAAAAGATCGTCTCCTCAACAGGGGCGCTAGAACTGCAATCCGTGCCAAAGTCTATGATTGTCATTGGCGGCGGTGTGATTGGTCTGGAACTGGGCTCCGTCTGGCGACGTCTGGGGGCCGAGGTCACGGTTATTGAATATCTGGATCAAATCTTGCCCGGCATGGATATGGAAGTCCGTAAAACGGCAGCCCGCATCTTCAAGAAGCAGGGCATGAAGTTCGAGCTAGGCCGCAAGGTCAGGGCCGTTGATGGCAAAGGCAAGACGGTCAAGATCGAGTCGGAAGCGGCCAAAGGCGGTAAGGAGAAGAGCTTCGAAGCGGACGTCGTTCTCGTTGCGATTGGCCGGAAGCCCTACACAGACGGTCTCGGACTGGACAGTGTCGGGATTGAGACGACGGATCGCGGCTTTATCCCGACCGATCACTGGAAAGCAGCGGACGGCATCTACGCGATTGGTGATGTGACTGAAGGGCCCATGCTGGCGCACAAGGCTGAAGAAGAAGGCGCTGCGGTCGCGGAGACCATCGCCGGTCAGTCAGGACACGTGGATTTCAATTTAATTCCAGGTGTCGTCTACACATTCCCGGAAATCGCCAATGTCGGCAAAAGCGAAGACGATCTCAAAGCCGAAGGCGTGCCTTATAAGGTTGGGAAGTTCCCACTAACCGCCAACAGCCGCGCGCGTTGCAACCATGAAACGGATGGGTTTGCGAAAATTATCGCTCACGCCGAAACTGACGAAATTCTCGGTGGTCACATCATTGCCCCAGGCGCAGGCGATATGATCCACGAAGTCTGTCTGGGAATGTCATTCAAGGCATCATCAGAGGATATTGCGCGGACCTGCCATGCGCACCCAACTGTCTCAGAGGCCGTGCGTCAGGCCGCTATGGATGTTGAAGGCTGGGCCATGCAAATGTAGTTTTCGCTTTCGCGAAAACCTTTTTATTGTCACCCACGTGGGGAACCTCGCGTGGGTGATTGCTTTTTACGGAGACGTTTATGTCTGATCGTGTGATAATTGTGACTGGTTCAGCCAAAGGGATTGGCCTCGCTTGCGCGCAACGTCTGGTCGATGACGGCCACAAGGTCGTCCTGACCGACATGGAT
>JBCBGR010000030.1:0-15819 GCA_038526555.1 Pseudomonadota bacterium | reverse complement strand
ACAGTCACTACGATGAGACCAAAACACTCCTCTAAACAATCACCCTAAAATGTCTCATCAATGCTGACGGGGAACAGCGGCAATACCATCGTATTGTTGATCAGTGGGTCAGCCAGATTGGCTTGAAAGCCTCCGAGTATGGAACGCACTCACTCCGCAGGACTAAAGTTGCTCAGCTCTACCGAAACACAGGTAATCTGAGAGCTGTTCAGTTGTTACTCGGTCACGCGAAGATCGAGAGCACGATCCGTTATCTAGGCATTGAGTTGGAGGATGCGCTGCAGATTTCAGAAGCCCTGGAAATATGATCAGCGGCTGATCTGAGGCGATTTTAGGACACTCAACCGACCCACGTTCTAGACTCAACCGGACAACCTCCATTCGCTCGCAGGAGCTAAACCTATACTTTTGGTTAGGGTCACTCCCCAAATGAACAGGTTTCAAAAAGTCCGCTTCGCCTTATACAGGACATATGAAGGGCATGGTATTTCGGTCGTTTCAGGGATTCGTCGAGCGCGAGTTCTCCGAACTGTTGGTCGACGAAATGCTGTCACTCGAAAACCTTGAGTCCCAAGGTGCCTATACATCTGTGGGCTATTACCCCCATTCGGAATTTTTGACGTTAGCCGTTCATGTATCAGAGGCGACGGAAACGCCCATTTCGGAGTTAGTTCAGTCTTTTGGCGAGGCACTTTTCAAAGATTTGGCGCAAGCCCATGCTGACATGATCGCGGATTATGATACCGCCATTCAGCTCCTCGCGGACATTGAAACGGTCATCCATGTGGACGTCCGCAAGCTCTACTCAAATTCCGAACTCCCCCGCTTTGACGTCAAAGAGCGAGAGGGCGATCGGCATATTGTCCTAGAATATAGTTCTTCCAGACCCTTCGCAGACTTGGCTGAGGGCCTGATATATGGCTGCCTTGACCATTACGGGCTTAAGGAAACATCATCAATTATGCGCCAAGATGTCAAAAGCGACGGAACACATTCCGTTTTTGACGTTCAGGCTCACAATGGAAGATCAACCTAAACAACAGGCTGCCCCCGATGTCGTTCGGCTTGAGAGGCGTTTATTGCGTGAGGTGAAAGCACGGAAAGAAGCGGAAGCTCTTCTCGAACAAAAGTCAGCCGATCTCTATCAACTCAATCAGCAGTTAAAAGATCAAGTCGACCGCATTGAGGTCCTCCGTCAGAGCGTTGACATGGCGACCGATGGTATCGGCCTCACAGATGGTGAGGGCCGCTTCATTTACATGAACACAGCCCATGCTGAGATGTTTTCCTACACAGTCGAAGAACTGATCGGGCAGCCTTGGAGCATCCTCTATTCGGATGCTGAAGCAGACCGCATTAACACCTCTATTTTCCCAATATTGGTCGACCGCGGGTCCTGGCGCGGTGAGAGCTATGGTCTGTCAAAAGAGGGTCGAACAATCGTTCAAGAGATTGTTCTGACCTTTCTACCCTCAGGCGGCTTAATTTGCGCGACGCGGGATATCTCAGATCGTCGGAAGCGCGAAATTTATGCGCGCGACCTTGAAACACGCTTGCAAAAGGCAGAGCGCGAGGCAGCTCTTTTCTCGCTAGGCAATGCTGTTGCCCATGACTTCAATAATCTCATTGCAGCAATCAGTGGAAATGCGGCCCTGCTGAAAGACTCTCTGAAAGAAGATTTCGATAATTATCATCGTGCCAATCAGATTGAGATTGCGACAGCTCAGGCCGCGAATGTGATCCGGTCGCTCAATGTCGAACGGTCCAATGAAACCAAAGACCAATCTCCGCTTGATCTCAGTGAGTTAATCCGAACCGGTCTTCAGATCACAGATGCCATCAAGCCCTATGACATCATCGTTGACGCTAGGATGCCAGAAGAAGCGACCGTCATCAGCAATGAAGTCGTTTTGACGCGATGTCTTCTCAATATCGTAAAGAATGCTTTCGATGCCATGGACGGTAAGGGGACACTCAAACTCCGTTTAACACAAAACCCTGCAACGTGCCGGTTCTCGAAGAAGTCTGAAACGATTTTCTTGGGTGAACCCAGCGGGCAAAGGCGTTGGTCGATCCAAATTTCAGATACAGGATGTGGTATCCCTGCTGATAAGCTCTCTCGGATATTCGATGATTTCTTCACGACTAAACCGGACATGACAGGCTCTGGGCTCGGCCTCCAAGCATTAAAAATGTTGGCCAACACGGGGCTGTCCCGGATCAAAGTCGAGACAGAAGAAGGCGTTGGAACACGATTCACAATCGATTTTTATGACCCTGTTCCTGTCAGTAGAACAAAGCCAGAGAAGACCCAAAACCTTTCTAACCAAACACCTATGGATAGAACCGGATCGAGAATCCTTTTGGTTGATGACAACGCCCTCGTCGGACGAATGTTGGAAGATCTTCTGCTACAACTAAAATTCAAACCTGATTGGATCGACGATCCGAGAGATGCACTTCAATCTCTTGAGACCCATGACCAGACTTATGATCTCGTCATCACGGACCTTACCATGCCCTATCTGGACGGGGCAGAATTCACGAAACGGTTGAAGGCGATGCATCCTGACTTGCCGGTGATTATTTACTCAGGTCAGGCGAGTCTCATTGAACAGTCGCCATTATATGCATCCATTCTTCAAAAACCGATCAGCGTTGAAAAACTCAGTGATGCAATTCGAAACGCTCTGTCGAATATATCGTAAACTCGTAATTAATTATCGAAAACGACCCTATCCTTTTGGATAAATCGCCTGACCTTTTTATCGCCTGACTTAGCCTTTCCGTCAGCAGAAAGCCTGATTTTTTCCTGTCATCCATAGATCATCGAAACAGCGACGGGTGCTGTTTCACAGGATGCAAATAGGAGATTATCATGAAACGCATCGCACTTGCCGCCCTTATCGCTGGTACGGCTATCCTTCCACTCTCAGCTCACGCTGCGAACGTCACTGCTGATGCAGGCGCTAAAATTGTTGCCCCTCTTCAAATTGCCAATTCAACGGCACTTTACTTTGGAACCATCGCACCAAGCCTGACATCCTCTGACTCAGTTGTCGTCTCACCTGCCGGGTCTAAGACATGCGGCTCTGAACTGACTTGCCTGACAGATGACCACACAGCAGCACAGTTCAAAGTCTCTGGTGAAGCCGACTTTTCTTACACCATCGAACTGCCTGACTCGATTACAATCAGCAACGGTGCTGGCGGATCGATGACAGTCGATGAGTTCTCAGGCTCAAAAGACGGTGGAAAACTTAGCGCAGGTACCGACTCCTTCACAGTCGGCGGTAAGCTGAGCGTCGGAGCAAACCAAGCCACAGGCGAATATACAGGGACTTTCACGGTCGCTGTGAACTACCAATAATAAACGCCCAACCCCCCACGAAGCTGAGCGAAGGAGTCGCTCAGCTTCGTTTCCCCTCTCATTTCCAATTGTCACGGAGGCCGGTCATGGCGACCTTTATTCCAAACCCACGTCCGAAAACGGCCCTGATTGTGGCCCTTATCATTGGTGTCGCCACAACCATGTATGCCACAAGCGTAGCTCAATCCGGGTCTTCTGATCCAGAGTTTGAAGGCAATGCAGGCGCGGTGATTATCAACGGCTTGCGCGTCATTAAACGCCAAGACCTCCACTTCGGCACGATTGCGCCGAGCCTGACAGAGTTCGGAACCGTTCAGACCAATCGCGGGCGTAATAATGATTCAGTTTGCGGTCCGACGCTGACATGTTTCGCGCCGGGTACTCGCGCCAGATTTACCGTAATCGGTGAAGCCAACCGTATTGTAACGATTTCAGATCCCGGCAGCATTTGGATTACAGATGCCGCTGGAAACCAGATGCTTGTCGACAGTTTCACAGGCGCGGGCAGCGGAAACAATACGCATTGGCGTGGCTGGCAAAGATTGCGGCCAAGCGGAATTTCCCGGTTCAATGTGGGCGCCACACTCTACGTGAACCCAAACCAGCCGCGCGGCACCTATGTCGGACAATTCACCCTGAACTTTGAATACCAATAAGCTCTGCGGAGCCTCATTAGGAGCCAGTCTCATGAAAGACATGACCGTCTATGGAATTTTATCACTCGTCCTTGTCGGATTAAGCGCACCTGCCGCGATGGCCGAAATCCTCGTCGCGCCGACACGTGTTGTGATGGAAAATGGTGAGCGCACCGAAGAGCTTGTTCTCGTCAACAAAGGCACAGAAACCGCGGCCTACCGGATTAGTCTGCAAAACCGTCGCATGCTGACGGACGGCTCCATGGAGGACGCTGAAGTTGCGCTTCCAGGCGAGGCTTTTGCGAGTGAATTTATACGCTATGCGCCCCGCCGTGTTGTTCTGGAACCTGGCGCAAAACAGACCATCCGCATTTCTGCGCGCACCAATGATCTAGAAGACGGCGAATATCGTTCTCATTTGCGGCTTCAATCCGCCCCCATGAGTGCGGGTCGAACGCTTCAATCTGCGACAGTAGACGGCGAAGCAGACTGCATATCCATTCAGCTTGTGGCTATCCGCTCGATTACGATCCCCGTCATTACGCGCGTGGGTCAACTGGATGCGACTGTCGATATGCCAGGGGCGGAAATCGATGCGAGCACGAATCCAGATGAATCCCTGCTTGTCGTGAAGTTAAAGCGTGAAGGCAGCCGATCCGTCTTTGGCGATATCCACCTCTATGTCGATGATGTGAAAGACCCTGTTTTTATTGCACGCGGTATTGCGGTCTATACACCGAATACAGAACGCGATGTCGTCTTGGCGATCCCGAACGCTTTGCGTGGGGCGCTCAAGGGCCGCAACGTCCGGATTGCCTATGTCTCAGCTGATCCAAAAGCTCCCAAGCAATTGGCGGAACTGCGGACAACCATCAGCTAATCCTGTGGTCTACCGGTTCGAGATCAACAATCATGTTGACCTTACGCTCTGGACTTATTGGCGCTCTACTCGGCACCGCATTCCTTCTTTGCGGTGTCGGGAGTGAGTTGGCTTACGCACAGGACCCTTTCGATATTATTTTTGGTGATGGCAATAAAGGCGTAACGGGATCACCGTCGGAAACGGCACACGAAGATAATATCCGACTCGTCAGTTTTTGGTTGAGAGACTTTCTTCTCATTGATGCTGCAACAGCGTTCGAAACCGCTAATGGCCTGTGTCTTCAAGCGACTCCTGTTTTTGAAGCACTCAAACTTCCACTATCCATTGAAAACGATCAGTTGGAAGGATGGGTCGGTCAAAAAAGTCGGAGTGTGGATTACAGTTTCCACTCTCAGACTGGAATGTTTGATGGGCGCGCAGTTGATTCCAATGACATTCAAGCGACCGAACTTTCGCAGGGCTGGTGTCTTTCTTTACAGACATTGACTGATCTCACTGACATCGACTTTGAGTATCGTGAGAACATTTTATCCGTTGTCGCAACACCCCGTACGGTTCTTCCATTAGAAGCAAAACTCGAACGCGCCCGAATTCGGGAGGGCCAGCTCGGGGAAAGCTTGGAGATCAGGCCTTCCTTTCCAAAAATATCGGCTCCTTACAGCTGGTTTTCCTATCCGACGGCTGATGTGACTGTTGATATGGATACACGTAATCCATCCGGCCTAAAGCCTACCGTGACGTTTGAAGCGTCGGGTGATTTTCTTAAATCGACAGCACGTCTGAGATCTGTTGCGGGTCAAGATGGCGGACAATCCATTCGTATGACTGTGGGCCGAACAAGCGAAACGGACGATCAATTAGGGCTACTGAAGGCGCGTCATTTCTCAGTCGGCCATGTGTCCACATCGGGAACGCCGCTTACACGACGCCCACAAACCGGCTTGGGCGTGGTTGTTTCCAACAGCCCCGAGTATGAACCCGCTCTCTTTGACGAGACCGATCTCCGAGGCCCCCTTCCCGCAGGTTGGGAAGCTGAACTGTACCAAGACAACCGAATTATCGACTTCACAGATCAACCGGACAGTAATGGCGATTATGTCTTCGCGAATGTTCCGCTGACCCCGGGTTATAATCGCTTCACTGTGCGCCTTTTCGGCCCATACGGCGAAGAAAAAGAGGAAGTCTTCGCCAGATTTGTCGGCCAAAACCAACGATCCGATGGGGAGTGGCGCTATACCGTCTCCGTCGTGCAGCCAGACAAGCTCCAACTGCGAGCAGCACCAAAATCTATTCCCGTCTTCGGACAAGAGAATATCGAGATGGAGCAAACAGAGGTTGAAGCCAAACCCCGCATTTCGGCGACTATCGAGCATGGGCTTACAAAGCGCCTCTCTGTTCGTGTTGACGGAGAAGTTGAAAGCGATGGCGTAAAGGCTGTGGCCGCAAGCCTCCAAGGCGCATTCAATCACGTCCATGGCGGTGTTCGTATTGCGAGCGACGGAAGTGGTCGTCCAGCTGTGGAAGTCTATTCGCAAGCCCAACTCTCTGAGAAATCTTCAATGTCTGTGAGGCTCACAGATTTTGGAGATCTTCAATCTGATTATTCTGGTTATGGTCAGGGTCGTGTGATCCGAAAGGCTCAGCTTCGGTTTGATACGCGGCTTGGACGATCACTTGGGTTTCTGCCCTTGCGAAGCCAGCTCAACGTCGAGGAGACAGAATCCGGAGAAAAGAGTCTGTCCTTATCCAACATTGCCAGTTCAAACTTCCGTGGCGTGAATTGGAATCACAACGCCGTTTATACGGCGTCCGGTGGATCATCAGCGCTCGAAGGCGGTTTGATCTTAAGCCGGAGCCTGGGTGGCACGCGCTTTCGCGCCGGTCTGGGCTATAGTGTACGGGACAAATTCTCTCTCAACGGTCTCTCAATGTCCGCACAACGCAATGTTTGGAAGGACACTCGCTTACAGGTCTCGTCGGCCTATGACATGACATCAAAGTCTTTCGGTGGAGAAGCCGCGCTTACAAAATTCTTCGATAAGTTTACGATCTCAACCCGTGGGGGCTTATCGCAAAATGGGGATTGGTACGGTGGTCTGAACCTCGCCTTCGCGCTCTATAAACCTGAAGATGATTGGCGGTATCATATCGCCCAACCCGGTTTAAGCCGCATGGGGAGTATCAGGTTTCTGTCCTACGCCGACGCGGACATTGATGGTGAGTTTGATGCCGATGAGACTGCAGTGTCAGGTCTAAAGTTCATCATAGACAATAGTCTGCGATCAAATCTGTCCGATGAGAATGGGATTAATCTCATCTCTGGCATTGAGACCAACAAAGCGATTACTGTGGAGCCACAATTATCATCAATTGATGACCCGTTTCTGGTTCCAGCGGACCTCGGCTACGAATTATCTGTCCGACCTGGTCAACTCATGACTGTCTATGTCCCGTTAAGACCAACAGGCGATATAGATGGAACAGTTGTTCTCAAACGGGGCGAACACCTGACGCCGCTCGCAAGCGTAACCGTCGAATTTGTCTCAGGGTCCGGCGTCGTGATTAAACAAGTCAAAACCGAATATGATGGTTATTTCTATGCGGATAGCTTGCCCATTGGAGCAGTGAGTGTGCGGATTGCGAATGAGTCACTTGAGCTGATCAAAGCCAGGTCAGAGACAATTTCTGTACAACTGACACATGATCAGCCGAGCATGTCCGGGGCAAGGCTCGTCATGATCTCCGAGGGTTAAGGTGATATTCAACTCGTCTTGCTAGTGAGCAGCAGTTAAGAGGGACCTGCATGAATATTTTGCTTGCCGATGATCATGATCTTGTGCGCGACGCGATTAGTGCGTTGCTGAAAAATGATGATGCCTCCATTGAAGTCGACACAGTTGAAAACCTGCCGCGCGTTCTCGAGAAGCTAAGACAGGGTGAGCGCTATGATGTGATCATTCTTGATCTGAAAATGCCAGGCATGAACGGTCTTGCAGGCATCGGGAAAGTGCAGTCTCTATCCAAAAACGTTCCCATTATCATTATGTCTGGCAATGCGAGCAAACAGGACGTCCATACTGCACTGGAACTCGGTGCTCGTGGATTTGTTCCCAAGACGCTCGCAGGCCGATCATTGGTGAGCGCTGTCAAACTCGTCGCTTCGGGAGAAACCTACGTACCGACTGATGTTTTGACAGGAAATCGTGGTGAGACCGTCGAAGGCCTCAGGGCCGCGCTGACAAAGCGCGAAATGGAAGTGCTGTCCCAATTGCGACGCGGCCACTCAAATAAAGAAATCGCGCGTCTTCTGGAAATTTCAGAAGCGACGGTGAAACTTCACGTCCGTTCCCTCAGCGACAAGTTCGAAGCCAAGAACCGAACGGATATTGTGATCCAAGCGATTGATGCAGGGATCGTTTGACTTCAGAGCATAGGCTCAAATGAATGTAACGGATGTCCCGGAAGGACGAGCGTCTGTTTTTGGGCGTTCCCCGACTCTGGCCTTAGGGGCTGATCTGAGGCGAATTTAAGACGCTGATCTTTATAACGAAACGAGGTCTCAAAGGAATTTACTGTATGAGATTGATGTAATTATTATGAGAGGCCCAGTGTAATGCCGACACTCAACCGATCTCAATTACGGAAATCCTGTATCGCTGAACTATTTCCTATCTCAGAAGAGACTGAATCTAAGCTGGTAAAGGCCGAAAATTTAACTGATCGGATCGGAAGAATTCAAATTGGAATATCAATTGCAAAATTGAACTATGATTTCGGTCAGCGAACCGATGGTGGTGTTCCGTACCAAGATTTGTACGCTCTCGTGAATGCACTTTGCTCACTATACCCTAGAAGTAGTGCAATTTCGGTGAGTGATTTTTTACCTTCCCCCAAGTAAAAACCCGCAGTCTCCATACGTACCTTTTTCAAGACTTGCGTGAAGGATGTGCCTTCAAGTTGAAGCCTGTAGGAAAGTTGGCGCGCGCTTACTCCGATCAGCGCGGCGACATGCTCAACGGATGATAGGCCTTGTCCTAACCCGTGTTGGAGTGTCTCGTAGACTTGGGATGACATCTGATCACGATTATCATGGTGACGTAACGCACGGGTCAGGCGTTCTTCAAGCAAAGCAAGCAATTCCGGATTGGCCTGCGGCAATGGCTTATCGGCAAGATTTGCCTTGAAACTCAGACTGTCAAAAGGCTGGTTATAGAGAACTTCGCATCCAAAATAGTCTGCGCATGGGTCAGGCTCGCATGGCTTGGAGTGTCTGAAATGGACGATCAAGGCATCCTCATCATAATGCCATAAAAGCCAACGTCCGACGGTCACATATCCAGCATAGACCGCTTCTGTGATAGGTCGTAGGCGGTTCGCATCTTGTATATAGGGAAACCATCTGACGAACGCAGAGCCGTCCCGAACTTCCAGACGCGTGGTTCCAAATTCCTGCGTCAAACGCTGATAGCGCCCATTAACTTCGAGAGCATGACGCAAGGATCGTGCTGAAATCAGAGCGAGGCCTACATTCGCAAATGTCGAGGGCCGGAAATTGCGCCCCGAAATTAATCCGATCGATTTATTGCCCGTCTGCCTTTCCGCCTCTGCAATCATATCCAGAACGCGGTCACAGGGATAGCGGATCAAAGTATTGTTAAAATCGTCACGCTGAATGTCTAAAATGTCAAGAAGGCTTTGTTCATCGGCTCCAAAATCAAGGCATGTTTGAAAATAGCTGTACGCGTAAGGCGTCGAAACAGTCGCGCCTGACTGTACTAATTCCTTAGAAAACAACAACTTCTCTCCAAAACAAGATATGTCAGCTCAGCCTTGTTAATATCGGACAGCTTTTAGACGGGAATAATGTCAATTCAATAGCGTCGCTAATGTCAAGCGAAGATGTATCAGCCTTGGTAGGATTTGGTGAGAATAACCGGGTGCATCGACGATCGAACGCAAAACCGACAGGCTTTTGCCATCAAAAACTACGATTGACTCGTTTTCTCTGGATTTGAAGCAGGGAGCCCCCATGAAACCCGTTGAACTCACAAAGATATCCATGAGCGTAGCTGTCTTAGCGATATTCATCGCACCAACACTCGCTTTCGCGCAGGAGGTGAACCAGATGACCTGCTACAAAACAGCTCTTGAAATTGTTGAAGTGACAGACCGCCTGCCGGGACTGGAAGAAAGCTTTCTTGCAGCCAGGGCCAATTTTGACCAGCAGAGCCAAATTATATCCGCACTAGATCAACAGATTGCTGAGGGTGAAACATGGATTGGACGAAAACGGTTAAATCCTGACAATCCATCTGGATATTTCCTATCCAGGGATCGTTGTAACTATAACCTACTCTATGGGCTGAATGAAAGACGCATGTCTGCGAATAACGCAACGCCAGAACAGGTTCAATCAGTCACGCAAAATCATATGAAAGTCTGTAGAGGCTACACAAATGATCAGGGGCAATACGTACGAGGTGTAGGATACACCACGCAGC
Source organism: Pseudomonadota bacterium (assembly GCA_038526555.1). Taxonomy (GTDB): domain Bacteria; phylum Pseudomonadota; class Alphaproteobacteria; order Caulobacterales; family Maricaulaceae; genus Litorimonas. The sequence goes on along the minus strand of JBCBGR010000030.1, from coordinate 5,430 downwards.
CCTATATCCTTGTTGCAAACGCGGATTTAGTCGCTGAACGTCACTATTACGACTCTCGAGATGATCATAATACGATGCCTGCAGCGCACGTGACGAGTTTTCAGCCAACATTCATTAAGAAAGATCCGCCTTGGACGGAGCTCGGCGCCGTAAGAGGGCCTTACAAGGAAGCAAAAGAAGAACGGGCTCGACAAGACAGCCTCTATAGACGCTACCAACAGGACGCTCGGAGCAGCTCGGTTGCGTATCAGCAAGCTCAAGGCGCGATAGGTGAGATGAGTGAAATATTAGAGCTGTGCCAGCAGCAAGGTATTCCAACAGACAGACCGCCTGAAGAAGAAAAAAAAGAAGGCGCTGAGAAGCCAAAAGATAAAAAGAAATACGAAGAGCGGGAGCGGGGATAATGGACCCCTCAATATGGCAGACCATGTCTGGTCATCGGAACAATGTTTTGAACCATCCTAACAGAACGCTGGAACTATGAGCACACCAAGGCTCAATCCACTCAGCTTGCTAGCTAAATCCTTTGTTTTTGGGATTGTAGCATTCGGTGTCTGCGCCTGTTCGTCTACTCAGATCACCCCGATTGAAAATGCGCCTGTATCAGTCAGTGCTGATAAAGGTGTTTCTGAGATCAGCGATCACGAGGATGATTTTCGGCCCATTAAAGCACAGATCGACGTCGTAGCATGGGGCGAAGAAAGCTATGGTGAAGCCTTAATTGAACCCGTTCCGATGTTCTTTGGCGATATGAATGGCGATGGGGTCGAGGACGTTCTGGCGGTTATATATTCCGAGGTCGGTGTGTCGGGCTCTATCGTCGAGCCGACAGTCTTTATTGCCGACGGGCAGGATTTTCTTCCATATGAAATTTTGGGTCCGATTTCAGGTGTCGAACCCCGCGATGTGAAACTGACTTATGGTGCGGTCGAGTTGACAACAACCGTGCATCAGGACGGCGACGCGATGTGCTGTCCTTCGGGGCAGAAGACGTGGAAGCTGGATCTGGATTTCTAACGAGTGCGCGAGTGACTTTGAGAACTTACGCGCTGATTAAACCTTTGGCGATGGTCTGGACCCGGTCTTGGTCTATGTCTGTGGTGAACTAGAGGCGACCCGCGAAGATGAGCCAGCCGTCAGATGAACATGCTATCAGCATCGGCTTATTCGACTACATTGTGATTGGTGGTGGAAGTGCCGGGTGCGTTGTCGCCCATCGCCTCAGTAAGGGCGCCAAACAACGCGTCTTACTGCTAGAAGCGGGGTCGAAAAATCGTAACCCGCTTTTCAGAATACCTCTCACGGGTCCCGCCCTTGGTGTGGGCCATAAACGCTTTGATTGGGGCTATAAGACGGAAGCAGATAACAGTCGCTTTGGCCAGCAAGACTCGTGGCCGCGCGGGAAAATGCTCGGCGGTTCAGGACGACTGAATGGCATGGTCTATGTTCGAGGCGCGAAAGTGGATTATGATGGATGGGCGGCTTCTGGCTGTCACGGTTGGGCCTGGGCAGATGTTAAGCCTTACTTCGAGAAATCGGAACAACTGAACCCATCTGACAGCGTTCATGGGGATAAGGGGCCGCTCCTACTCACCCGCCTGCGCCATCCGCATCCGCTCTCTCACGCCTTCATCCGCGCGCATTCAGAATTGGGGGTGACTCACAATCCAAACTACAATGACGGTGAACAGTCTGGAGCCTCGATACTCGTTTCCAGTAATTCCGGGCGTTTGCGGTCTTCTGCTGATATCAGCTACGCCAAGGCTCTCGGGTCGTGCACCAGCTTGGTCACACAGACGAATGCGACGGTCCAGAAAATCGTTTTTGAGAATCGACGGGCCGTAGGAGTTTCCGGCATTCTCAACGGCAGGGCGTTTGTTGCTAACGCCCACAAAGAGATTATTCTTTGCGCGGGAACAATCGGCACATCAGAAATCCTTATGCGATCCGGTATAGGCAATGCGGCCCACCTCAACGCTCTCGATATTAATGTTATTCACGACCAGCCTGCAGTTGGACGAAATCTGCATGAACATCCTGCCGTCCAAATGATTATCGGTTCAAAAACGCCGACGATTGGACAAGAATACATGCCATGGCATGCCGTCCAGCACGGATATAATTGGTTAGTCAAAGGAGGCGGCTTACTAAGTGCTGCAAGCTACGAGGCACTTTCGTTCGTTCGAAGTGAGGCGTCACAAAAGCATCCAGATATACAAATGCACTTCGCGCCTTACGCCTTGGACCGCAAAAAGGGACGATTGACGCCTGTCTTAAATGACAGCTTTATGATTCAGGTGAATGCAAGCTATCCGGTGAGCCGAGGGTCAATTGAACTCAAGCCCACGCGCACCGGACTGAAGCCATCCATCCATCACAAGATGTTTGGTAACAGCACGGACCTCAAATGCCTTCGTAAGGGCGTCCAGTTTGCGATGCGCCTTCTTCGCACAGAGGAAATGAGCGCGCATACAGATGCGCTTGTGGTTCCGCAGGGTGAGATTGAGACTGACGAAAGCCTCGATGAGCAAATCCGGAGGCACGCTGTTCCGGCCTATCACCCAGCGGGAACCGCCAAGATGGGAACCGGGGCAGACGCTGTCGTGGGACCTGACCTCCGTGTTCATGGCGTCAAAGGACTGCGCGTTGCGGATGCCTCGATCATCCCCTCACCGATTAGCGGTAACATCAATGCCTGTGTGACTATGATCGGCGAGAAAGCCGCCGATATGATTCTGGCGAATACAGTCATGGAGCAAGCTGCATGACCAAACTTTCACCCCATATGCGCCTTAATCACGCGACCGCCCCTTTGATTTCTCAATTCCGTCTTATTCTCTTTCGACTGCAAAGCAGACACAATTCAGGAGCACTCCATGAACCCTAAAGTCTCAAAAAGTACGATAGATGTAAGCGCGCATTCAAGAAAAGCATCGCTCATCAAGGCCTCTCTCGGTGCTGCAGCTCTGGTTTCAATCGCCCTCATGTCATCTCCCGCAACGGCGCAAGAATCCTGCAACGCCTGTTCGGACCTTGATGCCCAATTCGAAGACACGGCGACCCAGACACGTAATGCGCAGTTAAGGCTGAATGAAGCCGAAGCGAAAATCGCGCAGGCGCAAACTAGTTTACAACAAGCTGAAAACGCTCGGGCGCGTACTTTCGCGCTATTCGAAAGATTTTCGGTTCCTGGCGTAAGACGTACAGGCTGCGATATTGAGATTTCACGAGGGCAGGCGCGGTCTCAAGCCCGCTATTTGCTCAACCGTGATCCCATCAAATTTGCAGATCGTAATAATCCTGCAGCCGTTGAAGGAACGGCACAAGCCAATTTCAGTCGTTGTCAGACTGGTCCGACTGGTATCCATAAATGCAAACCGCCCCAAAGGACCGCCACTCCAGCACAAAATCAAGCCTACAATCGGTGTCGCTCTGGCGGGCCGAGCAATGTGCCTCACGGTTTTGAACACATGCGGATCTTGTTCGAGGCTGATGATCAACAGCGTATGATCGCAAAGCACTATACACTCACTGACACATCTGGGTCGGGGGGCGATGGGGCTGGTGGTCGTATCACGTCGGAGAACCTTCCTTATCCCTATAAGACAGTTCTCGTTACTCCGCCTCGCTATATCAATGCAGACCCCCTGAAACGTCGGGGCCGCGTTCAGAGATGGACAGGGGAAACCTACGCCATGCGCGAATATAATCGTCTTACGGAACAATTGGGGGCAGACGAGGCCACCATCGCCGAACGGCAGCAAGTCCTGGCCGTCGCTCAACAACAAAAAGACGAGGCGATCAAAACGCTTAACCTTTTATCCGACAAATCGGCTGCTCTTGAAAGCCAGCGGGAATATTGCAGCTCACCCGACTGGCAAGATTATCAGCGACGGAATTGCCGCGCAGAGACGGAAGACGACATCGACTTCGCAACAGAACTCGCGCGTCTTGATCGCGCACTCTCATCTTGTCCGATTGAAGGGGAGAACTACCAGGTTGATAAAATCTGTTTTTCTAACCCTGAGAAAGCACTCAAGGCGAGCGCCGAACGCGCGGAAGAGCTCACGCGTCTCAACCGCGCCCTAGAAGCATGCAAATTCAGATTTGAAACGAAAATCCTCGTCTGCGCTACCGCTGCCGAACGGTAACATTTTAGGAGACCTCAATGAGACGCCTGTCCTCACTGATTTCACTCACGATTATCATGCTTCTCGTAGGCGCGAGTTCATCACTTGCCAATGTCAAAAGCGAGCGAGAGATCAAAAAGCTCTATGATGAGGGTCTGCGCGTTATCGACTCCTTCATTGCCGAAGCGAACGCGATGGGACTGCCCGATAGCCCGCACCATGCTGAGCTGAAATTATTGAAAATGGATGCCATCGAGAATTCAAAGGACATCCATAAAATTGAATTTTGGCGCGATGAACTCGCTGATGCGATGGCCGAGAGCATCATGGCGTCTTCACGTTACGTGATGAGCCTTGCCGGGGAACGCATGGTCACCGATATGAACCAGCTTCGCACAGAGACATCGGACTATTGTGAGGCTGTCATAGAGCCCCAACATACTCCGCTTGAGGCCGCCCTCACCGCCAATATGGAAGCCTATGGGCTTTTTACGGATGAGACGAAGGCCAGAAACGAAGTCATCATGAGAGAGCTCCGGCAGTTAGCGATTAAACGCAACATCTTCATCACTGGGCAGTTAAATAAAATGAAGCGGATTACGTTTGAATATGATCAGCGCCGTGAATTAGTTGGGCGCCCTCTTTGGACAGTGCGACACACAATGGAGAATATGGGCCGAGAGGAGTCCGCAACGAAATTGCGCACAGCACTCGCTGAAACGGTCGGTCTGTCTGGCCGGGCCTACCTCACTCTGCCCGAAATGGCATTTCGTGGAGCAGGCTATTTGAGAGCTGTGGACCATTGTCGCAGTCAGTTCGGTAACAATGCTTACAGTTTTTATCTGGATAGTTCTACAGGGGCTCACGCCTATGAGTCTGTGACACGCCCCTATGAAGAGTTTAATGATGAGGAAGCGTTCCTACCGTCCGCACCGCATAATGCGAATTCACGCCTGGGCATCTTGGCCGAAACGCTCGCCCATCGAAAAATTCAAACTTTCAGGCTGCAAGCTATCTCCCAAAAGCTCGCCCCTGAAATCCAAAGCCTGAGCACCAGCATTAATGCCATGGCGGCAGACCTGAAACTGGTGCGTGATAGCGCATACCTCCTCAATCCGCTGATCAAACGCCAAAGCGACATTATTGCGCTCTTGAATGAGGCAACTAAGCCAACCGAACGTGAACAGGATATGGTCGGCGCGATTGCCGCGCTGGAAGGCATTGTGATCGAGGAGCGCGCCATCTATGAAGCTACCCGCGCCAATTATTCCCCAAAGCTTTACCGATGGAAGCTCGACGG